>JAAVHK010000073.1 GCA_014799765.1 Ruminococcus sp. | reverse complement strand
TTATCGGAAGAATACCTGTCATATATGCAAGGGCAACGTAACTCTGTCCCTTGAAAAGATTGCAGAGGAAATCAAGATATATTTTCTGTGCATCAGCATTGTTTTTCTTGTCTCTGAGTACGCAGTCCCATTCATCAATCACAAATACAAACATCTGGGAGGTATAGTCAAAAATCTGTTCAAATGCAAACGGCAGGTCAGTATCATCAATATCAATATCAAAATTCTTCTTCAGTTCATCAGTGACACGCTTCTGCAATAGTTCAATCATTTCTTCAACATTTTTTGTACGGTTGGCAAATTTTTGCATATCAAGACGTATCACATCATATTTATTTGTAAGTTTTATAAGTTCACTTTTATCAATATAAATTTCAGAATTTAAAGCACGTTCAAAATTAATATTGTTAGGATTAAGAAAAATTCCCATGAATATCACCCATCATTATTATACAACATTACAAGATAAAAAGCAATATATTTTGTCAAAGTTTGGATTTAACATTTTTAACAAACATCATTTTCTAATCAATTGACTGAAATAATTATCTGTTGTGGTTCAATGATTTTCGCAGTTTACTGTAGTTTTCAATTGCAAAATAATGGAATAAATTATCCTGATTTCAAATTGACAAACTGTCGGAAATATATTATAATTAGTATATGGAATAATACCGAAAGGAAAACGGAATATGAAAAAGAAGAATTACAAAATCAGACAGGTTGAGACAGACGGTAAACTTTACTATTTCTATGAAATGGAATGGAATCTTTACGGCAGGCGAGAACGTTTCTATGCTCCCACCGAAGAAGAACTCTGGGAGAAATTACAGCAGACCGAAGACGAAAAGCTGAAGTATATTCTGAAATCAGCTCCGGAAAATCCTGTGCTGAACGACTATATCAATGTATATTTCAAGGGACAGCTTAGTGTCGGAAATTCAGTTGAGATGAAATCAGACCTGTTATTTGTCAGGACAATAACTTCTAGTTCTGAGATAGACCGTAATATTACAGAATTATCAGCAGAGAACATTCAGAATTACTACAATAAACTTACTGAAAAATACAGAACGGAAGAAATCAACAGACTTCATGAAATTCTTACGGAAATTTTTCAGTCATTCAATCATATCGGCATACAGACCGCTGATTTGAGCAAAATGCAGATTCCAGATAAGAAAACAGTCTCTAATAAATCTGAAAGAAACCTGTTGTCAGAAAATGAAATGAAAACTCTTATGATTCAGTGCAGGAGTTCACGGAACAGCAACAATGCGTTTGTGATTATCTTTGCACTGTACACCGGAATTTATATGAATGATATTTTTGAAATCCGGAATCATGATGTCAGGCTTGATGACGGAGCTGTCATTGTAAAAGACAGGACTGTTCCTGTATGTACTGAATGTATGGAATGGCTAAAGGAACGTATTGCAGATAAGGCAGTGGAAAGTGACGTACTTTATAAGAATCCCGAACAGAAAGAAAGTATCATCAGGAATTACTTGCAGTCAAATCCGGACGAATATCTTTTTACGAATGCAAGAGGAAACAAAACAACATTTTATCCGGTTTCAAACTTTCTGAAGAATATTGCTGAAAAATGTGGAATTTCACGCAGTATCACTCCGCTTGCCCTGCACTGTTCGTACCTTGCGGATTCCATTAAAAATAGTGCAACTGTTGAAGAACTCAAAGAAATTTACGGTCATGACGATAAATTTTACAGCAGTCTGATTAAAACATAAAACAAAATTATTTCCCTTGACTTTATCCTGTAATTATGATAAAATATCAATATACAAATAAAATATATGAATATTCAGTCAGGAAAGGAATTTGAAATGGCAGATAAATTTAATAAAGATAAGGTAAAACTTATTGAACTGAACGGAAGTTTTTACTATATGTATTCGTTTTCAAAAAAGGAAACAGGAAACAAGGACAAGAAAATATACGCAAAATCCGAGGAAGAACTTGAAGAAAAAGTAATGGCATTCTACAGAGAAATGCGAGCTGTACCGAAAGTGCAGACAACTTTACTGAAAG
This sequence comes from Ruminococcus sp., assembly GCA_014799765.1. GTDB lineage: Bacteria > Bacillota > Clostridia > Oscillospirales > Ruminococcaceae > Ruminococcus. The sequence goes on along the minus strand of JAAVHK010000073.1, from coordinate 3,378 downwards.
ACTATGTTGAATACTGGGCTAAGAAGTCATTTGGTATTGTTGAAATGCCTGAAATCGTGAAAATTTTGAATCTTTTTAATGTTATGGTCTATGACTATCTGAATGCTGATATTACTGCAATAACTCTTGAAGATATGCAGAATTTCTATCGTAAAATGCAGAGGGATTTTCCATATAATAACGTTCAGAAAGTAGATACTACACTCCGTGCGGTTTTTGACTATGCGAACAAAGACGGCATAACAACGTTTGATTTCAATGAAATTCCGGTCTGTACGGAGCAGGAATGTGGAAGTGAAATATGTCCGATAGAATATCTTCCGACACCTGAACAGCAGAAACATCTGCTTGAATACTGTCTCGCTGATACAAATACGAAGCGTTCAAGCTGGCTTTTGGTATTCACACTGATGACCGGACTTCTTGCATCAAAAGCAGTGAAAATCAGGTACAGGGACTGCGATTTTGAAAACAAAAAAGTAACTGTCAGTCTGACAAAGAATGTATTTCCGTTCCTGCTGAATGATGAAATCATAAACTGGCTGAAATCCATTATTGTCGAAAGAGCCGTTGAGGAATCTGTTAAAAATAACTGCTTACAGCAGACACTGGAGCATTACGGCTTGACTGTGATTGATTCAAAAAACATGATTCCAGAGCAGGTAATATTCAACATCTGCAATAATCAGCAGTATATGGATATTTTTGTTAAAAACTACATGGAACAGAACCCCGATAACCATATTTTTGTCAATAAGAAATTCAAGCCTGTCATCATCAATAATTTACAGCATACTCTTGATATTGTCTGCAAAAAATGCGGTCTGCCGTCAGGTGTAACGCCTGTTTCACTGCACAAGGCTTTTATTGCAAAGGAACTCGAAGAAGGCAAATCAATTGAAATTCTGAAAAAGCGATACGGTTACGTCAATAAAGTAGCAATCAATAATATCAAGGCTTCCTATGACCTCAGAAAACTCCTGTTCTGAAAAAAGTACAGTCCTTTATGGGCTGTATTTTTTATCCGTATTTATATTATAAATTAATGAAAAATAATAAAAATATATTGACACATTTTTAAAACATGGTATAATATTTAAGAACAATATTATAAAAAGGCAGGCGAAATAAAATAAAAAAATCAACAATTTCTGAAAATACCGTAGGTTTGACAACAGACAATTACCGTATTCTGAAATGGTGTGCGACGTTGTTTCTGACAGCTGTTTCATTTAGCAATATGTATCATGATATATTGCAAATGAACAGCACAATCCGCTGTATTCTGCAAAGTATCGGCTATATTTCCGTTCCTCTGTATATATTTCTGGAAGTAAAATCTTTTCACTATACAGAACACAGATTCAGACATCTTATGAAAATTCTGTGGGTTGGTCTTCTGAGTGAAGTGCCGTTCAGTATGATGATGACTGATAATCCATTGAATACCAAGATACACAACGCTTGTCCGACGGCTTTTATCGGATTTGTCTGTATGTGGATATGTGACAGGGATTTCGGAACTGTATTCAGGTGCATCACGACAAACAGAAAATTTCTGAATTTTACTGATTTCTGTATAAAGGGACTTATTACAAGTATATCGGCACTAACAGCCTATTGGCTTAATGCAGAATACGGACTTTATGCTATACCTATGCTTATGATTATGAACGGAGCTGAACACAGCAGGCACAAAAAAACTGTTCAGGCAACAGCGGTTCTGACTTGGTGTTTATTGCAGATTCTCAGCAAAAACTTCATAGCGTTATCTGTTGTACTTGCTATACCATTGATTTACGTATTACAGGACAGAAAATCTGTATGCAGTCGGAAAAATGATAAATTCAGAAAATCAGAACGTTATTTTTATCCGCTACACCTTGTACTGATGGCAATTGTCAAATGCATTGCAATGCTTCAAAAAATATAGAAAGGACGAATTTATGGAACAACACGCTGAAATTGTCATTGACGGTGAACCTGTAGGCAAAGGCAGACCGAAATTTGCAAGACAGGGTAATTATGTAAAAACATATACTCCTGAAAAAACAGCTGAATATGAGAATCTTATTCAGACAGTTTACCGTCTGACTGCCAAAAACGAACAGTATAAGACAGTTTATTTTCCTGCCGATACACCTATTTCTGTACATATCAAGGCTTTTTATGGCATTCCGAAACATACAAACAAAGCAAAGTCCGAAGAAATGTTGTCCGGCAGAATCGTACCGCTGAAAAAGCCTGATTTGGATAATATCTGCAAAATCGTCTGTGATGCTCTGAATGGTATTGCCTATGCTGATGACAAACAGATAGCTGAATTATCCTGCTGTAAATTCTACAGCAGAAATCCACGTATTGAGATAACGATAAAAGAACTTTTGTAACGGAAATATAAATTTTAAAGGAGAAACAACAATGAAAATATACACAATAATAGGCGGAGTTAATGGAGTAGGCAAAATCAGTCTTTCAGGAGTTCTTTCAGCTGAAAGATATGACTTAGGAATTGTTATTGATGCTGACAAAATTGCTTCTGAACATAATAATGACCACATAAAAGGTGGAAAAATTTCAGTAAGTCTTATTAATGACTGCCTTTCAAAAAGAATAAACTTTACGCAGGAAACTACTCTTTCAGGTGTGAAAACGCTTAAAACAATCCGTGAAGCTCGTGAACTTGATTATTTCATACGTCTGTACTATATTGGTGTAAGTTCGTCAGATGAGAGCATAAGACGTATAAAAAACCGTGTGGGCATGATATTTCATCTGATGATGTAAAACGCAGATACAATAAGCGTTTTGAGGATTTATCAAAAATTCTGCCATACTGTAATGAAGTGAGATTTTTTGATAATGAAAACGGATTTTGTGAAATCGCTGAATACAGAAACGGTAAACTTATTCTGAAAAGCAGAAAAATTCCGAATTGGCTGAATAAACTTACTGATTATCTGAAATTAAACTGAAAAATAATAAAAAATACTAATTTTCTCTTGACAAATATTCCGAAATGTGCTATAATATTTATATAATTTAACAATTTTCAGAAAGAAAGGAAAAGAGAAAACATGAAAATTCAATGGACAAACAAGTGGAGTGGCGAGACAGGCTATGTCAAAGTCGTACACAACAAGGAACGGTACTTTGAGAATACTTTTGATGTGAACGAAGCAAAGAACTTTTCTGTACGCATCATCAAGAAAATTATCGGTCATCTGGAACAGTTCTGCTCAGACAACACATATACTGTTGTCTCCGATTAACAAAGCTCCCCATTTATATTAAATCTCCTATATTTACTAAAAAACAGAAAAGGCAAGTGCGGTTTTGCATTTGTCTTTTCTGCTGTATTATTAATTTATATATTTT
>JAAVHK010000072.1 GCA_014799765.1 Ruminococcus sp. | reverse complement strand
TGTTTTATAATATTATCGGAATCACGTTTAATATTTTCACGACGTTCTTCAAGACGTGTTATTTCACCGGAAAATTTTTCTTTTCTGGTGTTGATTGTTTTAAGTTTCCGCTGAATTTCATTAACAAGCCGGTTCTGTTCGGTATGCTGTTCCCGACACTCTTTTATTACAGAAAGATATTTTTCTGTGTTATCCTGAAGATTTTCCAGTTTAAGACCGATAATTTTTATTTCAGAATTTTTCATGGAAACCGATTTTTTTAAATTTTTTATATTTTCTTTAAGTCCGGCAATGTTTTTTTCAAGGGACGTAATATTTTTGTAAATTCCTGAAATATCCTTGTTTTTTGCCTGAATATCCTTTATAATTTCTGTATGTCTTATTTTCATTTCCGAAAGTTTTCCGGAAAATTCATTCATAGTAAGGTTAAGTTTTTCCGTTGCCGATTTTTCTTCTTTAAGATTTTTTTCAGCAATGACTATTTTTTCAGAAATTTCAGCAAGTTCTTCAGCGGATTTTTTATTTTCAGAACGTGCATCAGCTATTTTTCTTTCGGATTCTTCAATAAGATGTACATTTTCAGCTGTCTGAATTTCCAGTTGTCCTGCAAGCGATTCAAGACCGGAAATTTCAGCATTTATCTGGACTGTTTCATTTTTAAGTCTGTTTATTTCCGATTTTATATTTTCAATCTGACTTGAAATTTTCTGATTTTCCGGACGTATTTTTTCTGCACTTTCACGGAGTTTTCCGCACTCACCTGAGAGTTTTTCAATATTCTTTTCAAGAGCATTTATTTCATTACGACGTGTTATAATACCGCTTGTCTTCTGCGATGACCCACCTGTAAACGAACCGCCGGAATTTATAATCTGTCCGTCGGTTGTGACTATCCGGAAACGATATTTATATTTTCTGGCGATTTCCGTTGCCGTCGTGATGTCTTCTGCTATGACCGTCCGCCCTGAAAGTGACGATATAATATTACGGAAATCCGGCTTACATTCAATAAGGCTGTCGGCTGTTGCAACAAATCCAGTACAGTTTTCAAGACCGTTTTCATTTAAATCACGTCCGTTTACTGAAGTGACCGGCAGAAATGTAGCACGTCCGGACTTATTCATTTTAAGAAATTCCATGCATTTTTTAGCGGTTTCCTCGTTATCAACGATGATATTCTGCATAGCACCACCTAAAGCCGTTTCTATGGCGACGGCGTATTTCTGCGGAACGGTTATATTTCCGGCGACCGTTCCGTGAACTCCGGTTATATTCTGTCTGAGGACTGCTTTTACACTTCCGGTAAAGCCTTCCATATTTTTTTCCATTTCACTCAGAATTTTATATCTCTGCTGACTGTCTCTGAGATTATATTCAAGTTCACGAAGTTTTTTGGCTATATTTCTGTATTTTTCTGTGCCTGTTGCATGGAGTTTCATATATTCCGAAAGTTTCTTTTCAAGTTCAGAAATTTTATTCCGGATTCTTTCAAGTTCAGTGACGGACTTTTCTTTTTTATCCGAATATTCAGAAATTTTTTTTGAAATATTCAGACTGTTTTCATTAAGTAGCCGGATATGTTCAGTTTCTTCGGATATAGTTTTTATAGCCGATTCTACGGAAAAATTCTTTTCACTCTGTTTTATATACAGATTCTGTAATTCAGCTCCGTATTTTACGGAATTTTCATTTACAGCGGAAATTTCCTGTTCAGTTTTCCGGATAATTTTTTCAGTATCTGAAATTTCATTCTCAAGACTTGTTTTTTCGTTCTGAAGATTCACGATAATTTCAGATATTTCCTGTTTTTTTCCGGTAAGTGATTTATTTGTGATTTTATTTTCTTTTATAGTTTTTTCTGCCGAAACAATATCATCTTCGGAGTGCTTCACATCATTTTCGAGTACGGCTATACGAGATTTGATTTCTGAGGAAGTTTTTTCTTCTTCAATCATTCTGTGACGCATTTCGTCAGATTTTATATTACATTCCTGCATTTTTCTGAAACCGTCCTGAATCAGTCTGTCCTGCTCCTGAATATCGTTTTCAATGTTTTCGTATTCCGTTCTGCTGACCAGTATTTTTTCTTCAGTTTTTTCAAGATTACGTTTCATTTCGTCAAGACGGCTTACCCATACGGAAATTTCAAGTATTTTCTTTTTTTCCGAAAGTTCAATAAATTTCTGTGCTTTTCCCGACTGAATTCGGAGAGGTTCAATACGGCTTTTGAGTTCCGACATAATATCCGCCAGTCTGAAAAGATTTTCCTGTGCCTGTGATAATTTTTTTTCTGCTTCAACTTTTTTATAGCGGAATTTTGATATTCCGGAGGCTTCCTCGAAAATGTCACGGCGGTCATTACTTTTTGCCCCGACAATTTCTGCGATACGTCCCTGACCTATGATTGAATAACCGTCCCTGCCTAAGCCGGTATCCATGAACAATTCATTTATATCTTTCAGCCGGACAGGTTTTCCGTTAATCATGTATTCACTTTCACCGCTACGGTAAAGCTTACGTGTGACCGCTACTTCCTCACCCATACCGTCAAGCATACCGTCGGAATTATCTATATTAAGCGTGACTGTGGCGAATCCCATAGGCTTGCGTGCAACAGTACCGGAAAAAATAACGTCTTCCATTTTGTTGCCTCTGAGGGTTTTTGTTGACTGTTCGCCCAGTACCCAGCGTACAGAATCGCCGATATTACTTTTTCCGCTACCATTAGGACCTACAACGGCTGTAAGTCCCTTGTCAAAAGTAAGGCTTATTTTATCCGGAAACGATTTGAAACCATGTATATCAAGTGATTTAAGATACAATTATTTCACCTCCCAGACTTCGTATACCGGTACGGAACTGTCCGGAATGAATTTTATTTCCATGTTGTTTTTACGGAAAAATTCAATATTTGACTTTTTCTGTCCGAGAGCCTTGCTTATGCATCTGTCATTGACCCTGAAAATATATTTTCCGGAATTGTTTCCTGTAATATCCTGTATCGCACGGCGGTATATAACACTTTCACAGAGTTCACGGAATGCAGGGTGATAAAATCCGCCGACTTTATCATTTTCGACAAACTCACTCGCATGAAGTCCGCACTTTATGACCTTTATATTATTTCTTTCAAAATTTATCAGACATTCCGCCGAAAACTCAACGACATATTCAAAATCAAACGGCTTGAAAATTCCTGTTTCAAAGAGTTCCGCAAGACGTGTACCCTTTAATATAACAACAGGATATATTCTTACAGTATCGGGTTTTATTTCAATGATTTTATTCATAGTTTCGTGTTCGGTTTCCGGCGTACTTCCGTAAAGTCCAATCATCATCTGCAAACCGAGTTCAAAACCATACTCACGTATCATACGGCTTGCATTGAAAATATCCTGTGTGGTATGTCCTCTTTCGTTCAGACTTAGTACATTATCATTCATGGACTGTGCACCGAGTTCTATAGCTGTCACGCCGTATTCTTTCAGGATTCCGAGAATTTCCGGTGTTATGCAGTCCGGACGGGTTGAAACTCTTATACCGTGAAACTTTCCCGCCCCTATAAATTTATAAGCCGTCCTGAGCAGGTCTGTCATATAGTCAGGAGATATAGCCGTGAAACTTCCGCCGAAAAATGCTATTTCCGTATTTTCCGGATTTTTTATCTCACTGAGAGCTTTTCTGCATATATTTTCAACTTCCTGTATGGACGGTGCTTTCGGCGAACCGCTGATAGTATGCTGATTACAGAAACTGCACTTATTCGGACAGCCTACGTGTGCAACAAATATTGATATATTATTATGCTTCATAACCCATTAATTCGAGTGCTTCTTTAGCGGACAATTGTTCAGCTTCTTTCTTGCTTTTCCCCTTGCCCTTGCCGATAACCTGCGAATTTAACCGTACTTCAACGACAAATCTTTTGTTATGGTCAGGACCCTCCTCACCTATGAGGACATATTCAACTTTTTCTTCCGGATTTTTCTGTACAATTTCCTGAAGTACCGTCTTGAAATCGCTGAATGCCGGTTTCTGAGGGTGCTGGACATCTTCGGGCATAAAGCGTAAAATATGTTTTGAAGCCGGTTCTATACCGCCGTCAAGATAAATTGCCGCAATGACAGCCTCGAAAGCGTCGGCAAGTATGGAAGGTCTTTCACGTCCGCCTGTATTTTCCTCGCCTCTGCCTAAGAAAAGAAATTCTCCTAATTTTATCTGTTTTGCGAAAACGTGTAAGGATTTTTCGCATACCAGTGAGGCACGTACTCTTGTAAGTTCACCTTCGGCAACGTTCAGACTTTTATATAAATAATCCGATACCACTATTGAAAGTACACTGTCGCCGAGAAATTCAAGACGTTCATTACTTCCGGACGGATTTTTCTTTTCGTTGGCGTATGATGAGTGCGACAATGCCTGATAAATCAGACTTTTATCCCTGAAAGTATAACCTATAATTTTTTCAAATTTTTCAATTTTGTCCAATTCTGTTCAACTCCTTTGAAATTTCCGCTGTTTTTTCGGCGTACTTCTCTATTACGCCTGAAATATCAGTTTCCACACATTTTTTTGCCTGACGTATTGCGTTGAAAAATGCGATACTGTCGGAATTGCCGTGTGCCTTTATGACAGGTTTTTTCACTCCGAGAAGTGCCGAACCTCCTACCTCTTTATAATCCATCTGCTTACGGAATTTTTTTATCTTTCCGATTGAAAACATTGCACCTACTTTACCGATACCGGAATAAATCCACTTCATTTTCTTACCAAACAATGACCCCATACCCTCGTAAAGTTTAAGGGCGATGTTTCCGGTGAAACCGTCTGTAACAACTACATGACATTCACCTTTAGGCATATCACGGGCTTCAATGTTTCCGATAAAATTAAGACCGGATTTTTCAAGCAGTTTATAGGCTTCTGTTTCAAGCTCTCTGCCTTTGGTTTCTTCCGCACCGATGTTCAGTAATGCTACTTTAGGATTCTTCACGCCCATTACTTTTTCCATGTAGGCACTGCCCATTACCGCAAACTGTACCAGCATTTCCGGACGGCATTCTGTATTAGCACCGGCATCTGTCAGGACAAAACTTCCCTTATCCGCCGGAAGTACCGGTGACGGTGCCACACGTTTTATGCCTTTCAGACGTTTAACTATGAACGTCGCACCCATTACTAATGCTCCGGTACTGCCTGCCGATACAAACGCATCGCCTTTACCGTCGGCGAGGAGTTTCAGACCTACCGCCATAGACGTATTTTTTCCGGATTTCATAATTTCCTTCGGTTCTTCGTGTATATCGAAAACTTCCGGCGTATGCACTATTTCTATACCGTCGAGACTTATTTCATTTTTCTTTGCACAGGATTTAATTTTCTTTTCGTGTCCGGTGAGTACGATATTTACATCAAGTTCAGACACTGCACGTTCGCAACCTTTTAAAACTTCCAATGGTGCGTTATCTCCGCCGAATGCATCAACAATTATTTTCATAACTAATCCTTTCCAGTTCGCTTTTAAGAGAGTTTACCGCTCTTTCCGCATAAACGCCGTACTTCTGTTTTTTATCCTTTATTCTTACCGGAATATCCGGCAGAATACCCATATTTGCTCCCATTGGCTGAAACTTTCCGTTATTGTATGGGTCGCTGACGTACGCCGACAATGCACCCGTCATAGTATCCGCCGGAAGTTTCAGCGGTGATAGATTCTTCAATTTTCTTGCGACGGCTATTCCGGCAAGAAGTCCGCTCATAGCAGATTCCATATAGCCTTCAACACCGGTTATCTGACCGGCAAAATATATATCCGGATTGCTTTTCATTGAAAAATCGGAATTAAGAATTTCCGGACTGTTTATAAAAGTATTCCTGTGCATTACGCCGTATCGCATGAAATCGGCATTTTCAAGACCTGTTATCATGGAAAACACACGTTTCTGTTCGCCGAATTTCAGGTTAGTCTGGAATCCTACTAAATTGAATAAAGTTCCGTCACGATTTTCTTTCCGGAGCTGTACCACCGCATAAGGTCTTTTATTGGTACGTGGGTCAGTGATTCCGACAGGCTTCATGCAACCGTATCGCATTGTATCTACTCCACGTGATGCAAGGACTTCAACAGGCATACAGCCCTCGTATACGCTGAACGGGTGCGTTTCAAAATCTTTTAACTGAACAGTTTCCGCCGTGATTATAGCTTCGTAAAATGCCATGTACTCTTCCTTGGTCATCGGACAGTTTATATAATCGGCGTCGCCTCGGTCGTATCGTGAGGCATAGAAAACTTTTTCCATGTCGATACTTTCCGCCGTGACTACCGGTGCGACAGCGTCGTAAAAACTCAGACCGTCCCCACACAGCGATTTTATTTTATCCGCCATAGCTCCGGAAGTCAACGGACCTGTTGCAATAATCGTTATACCGTCGGGAATTTCCGTCACTTCACCGGATATTACTTCTATAAGCGGATTGTTTTTTATTTTAGCGGTCACACTGTCGGAAAATTTTTCCCTGTCTACTGCCAACGCTCCACCGGCAGAAACTGAATTTTCTTTCGCACATGGTACTGTCAGTGAACCTAACATTTCCATTTCATGTTTAAGAAGTCCGGAAGCCGATTCTATTCTTGAAGCTTTCAGCGAATTGGAACATACAAGTTCCGCAAAACCGCTGTATTTATGTGCCGGTGTGAATTTTTCAGGTTTCATTTCAAATAATCTGACTTTTATGCCGTTCTGTGCGATAATCCAAGCCGATTCGCAACCGGCGAGACCTGCTCCTATTACATTTACTGTCATTTCTTCAACTCTCTTTCATAACCACAGTTTTCATTTTCGCAGACAAGTTTTCCGCTTTTACCGCCCTTGATAAACAACGTCTTTTTACATTCCGGACAGACTTCTTCTGACGGTACATTCCACGTCATGAACGTACATTCAGGGTACTTTTCGCAACCGTAAAAACTTCTGCCTTTTTTTGACTTCTTCAGTAACATTTTACCGTTACAACGTGGACAGTTTCCGGCAGTTTCAGTAACTATGGGTTTTGAATTTCTGCACTCCGGAAACGCCGGACACGCAAGGAATTTACCGTACTTACTGAACTTTATTACCATATTACGTCCGCACTGTTCGCATATGATGTCCGTTTCTTCGTCGGGAATTTTAACACGCTTACCCTCCATAGCTTCTTCTGCTTTATGGAGTGTTTCTGCGAAATCGTCGTAAAATTCGTGCAGAGTGTCAACCCAGTTTTTGTTACCGTTTTCAATCTCGTCAAGGGAATTTTCCATTTCAGCAGTAAATTTTGCGTCGACTATTTTCTTGAAGTGTTCTTTCATGAGTTCTGTTGTGACTTCGCCTAATGCGGTAGGTTTAAGCGATTTGCCGTCACGTTCCACGTACTGACGGGCGGTTATAGTCGTAATGGTAGGGGCATAGGTACTCGGTCTGCCTATGCCGTTTTCTTCGAGGGTCTTTATAAGTGACGCTTCTGTAAATCTCGGTGGGGGCTGGGTGAAATGCTGATTTCCTTTAATGGAAACGGGTTTAAGAATATCGTCTTTATTTATTACAGGTAATTCTTTTTTTCCGCCCTCTTCGGAATCGGAATCAACGTACAGAATCATGAAACCGTCAAATTTAACGGAATATCCGGAACTTCTGAAAATACAGTTATCAGCTTCTGTCTCAACCGACGTTGTATCAAGTAAGGCATTTGCCATCTGGCTTGCTATGAAACGTTCCCATATGAGTTTGTAAAGTTTATACTGGTCAGACGTGAGACTTGTTTTAACTCTGTCCGGTGTGAGTTCCGGTGTGGACGGTCTTATAGCTTCATGTGCGTCCTGAGCGTTTTTGCCGGATTTATACTGACGTGGTACATCAGGCAGATAATTACTTCCGTAAACCGTATCAATATACTGTCGTGCCGAAAGCTGTGCTTCGGCAGAAATTCTGAGACTGTCAGTTCTCATATACGTTATCAGACCTACTGCCCCTATACCCTCAATGTCGACACCCTCATATAATTCCTGTGCGGTTTTCATGGTACGTTTTGAACTGAAATTCAGTTTTTTTGATGCTTCCTGTTGCATGGTGGAAGTTATAAACGGTGGAGCAGGTTGTTTTTTCGTGACACGTTTTTTTACGGATATTACCTTATATACGGCATTTTCAAGACGTTTAAGAATTTTTTCAGCCTCTTCTTCAGTGGAAATCCGTATCCTGTCAGATTTTTTCTTACCAGACTGGTCAGGGACTTCAATTTTTTTACCGTCGACGGATACAAGTGAAGCATCAAAAATTTTTCTTGAAGACGGTGCCGTGAAACGTGCGTCAATAGTCCAGTATTCAACCGGCTTGAATTTTTTTATAGCCTCTTCCCTGTCTACAATTATACTTACCGTGACAGTCTGGACACGTCCGGCAGAAAGTCCACGCTTTACTTTTTTCCATAAAAACGGACTTAATTCATAACCTACAAGCCTGTCAAGTATACGTCTTGCCTGTTGTGCGTTGACTAAATCAATATCTATCTTGTGCGGATTATTCATGCCGTTCTGAACGCCCGTCTTAGTGATTTCCGTAAAAGCAATACGGTTATCGTCGTTCATATCAAGGTTTAACATCTGTGCTATGTGCCATGAAATCGCCTCACCCTCACGGTCAGGGTCAGTAGCAAGATATATTTTATTACATTTCTTTGCTTGCTTGCGGAGTTCTTTTATAACGTCCTCTTTGCCTTTCATATCGACGTATTTCGGTTCAAAATCATGTTCTTTGTCTACACCAATTTTTGATTTAGGTAAATCACGGATATGTCCCATAGATGCTATGACCTCATATCCCGAACCTAAATATTTCTGAATTGTTTTCGCCTTAGCCGGCGACTCTACTATAACTAAATCCGGCATTTAAAATTGTCTCCTTTCTGTTTTTCTGAAACGGTTACCGGTAATTTCCTCTATTATTCCGGCTATCCGTAGTTCCATGATTTCCGTTATTATTTCTGAAATATCCATGTCAAGCCTGTCGATAATATTATCTATGTGGATAATATCATCATCGCCGAAAACTGAAAGTATTTTCTGCTGTACCGGTGTCAGTTCCGTTACAGATATATTATTTATTTTTTCATGAATTTCAGGTTTTATTTGCGGTTTGGATTCAGGTTTAATAACAGATATATTTTCCGGTGAGCCGTAAAATTCCAGTACGTCGCCGACGGAATACAACGGAACAGCAGATTTCCGGAGAAGACTTATATTTCCGGCGTAACGACTATCTGTAATATCAGCCGGAGGAATACAGAATAATTTTCTGTTATGACTTTTTACAAGTCCGGCGGTACTAAGTGAACCGCTTTTAATACCGGCTTCAAAAACTATTGTTGCCTTACTCAGTGCCGAAAGTATACGGTTTCTTTGTGGGAAATTCTTTGCATATGGCGGAGTATCAGGCGGAAATTCCGAAACAAATACGCCACCGTTTTCGATAATGCTTCTTCTGTGACGATAATTAGGTACAGGATAATTTATATTATTTCCGCAACCCAGTATACAGGCAGTTTTTCCGCCGGTACGTACCGCCGACATATGTGCCATTATATCGCTACCCATGGCGAAACCGCTTACTATTGTGAAATCATTTCCGGCAAGTCCGGAACATATCACGGAAATTATTTTCTGTGTATATTCACTGGGATTTCTTGTACCGATACAGGTTATATTTTTTCCGCCTGAAAGACATGATATATCGCCCTGAACGTAAAGCACCGGTGGCGGATTGTTTATTTTCAGCAGAATTTCCGGATATTCCGGCGACGTATACGGTATAACAGATATATCATTTTCTGAACAGTATGAAATTATTTCACCGGCTTTTTACGGAGATATTTTATTTATGTTATTTTTCTGATTTACACTTAAACGTACCGGACATGAATTATTTATCAGTGAATTGTATGCCTGATATGCGGTATCATATGAATTTATAATTTCCCATACAGTACCGGAAGAACTGCCCGAAACCATTGCAAGCCATACGAGATATTTTAAATCTTTCAATCTGTACTCCTTTGCATTTCCCACATCAGAATCCCCGACGCCATAGCGACATTAAGTGAATTTATATTGCCTTGCATTGGAATAGTCACACGTCTGTCGCAACGTGCGGAGACTTCATGCGGAAGACCGTTTCCTTCGTTGCCGACGAATACGGCGTGTTTACCGGTGAAAGTGCAGTCCGTGAGACTTGTTTCGCCGTCGATTACTCCGGCAGATGTGATTACTTTATTACTTTCAAGCATTGAGAATAAATTTTCCGTATTGTTTTCGATAAAAATATCTGTCCGGAATACCGAACCCATTGTAGAACGTATAACTTTCGGGCTGTACAAATCGCACGAATCTGACATAATAACGTTGTCCATACCAAGTGCGTCAGCAGTCCGGATAATCATTCCTACGTTACCAGGGTCCTGAAGTCCATACAGGACGATATATTTTCCGTTATCGCCGAATTTTATTTTTTTCTGCCGAGGTAT
>JAAVHK010000071.1 GCA_014799765.1 Ruminococcus sp. | reverse complement strand
TGTACTCATTCTGTGATACTTTTGGAATTACAATAGTTTTCTTGTCGTTTGCAGTATAAGAAATTTCCTTACCGGCAAGTAGTTTTTTCAGCTGTGTTTCGGTAAGTTCTCTGCCATAGACTTTTGCAATATTCATGCCACATTTTCCAATACAATAGTATCCGAATTTTCCTTTAACTACTTCTTTTCCACAGTTCGGACAGTTTCCGATTTTTGCAGGTGCGGATACGAAAGTATTGTTGTTATCAGACGTGCTGTATTTTTTGCAAAGCTCCTGTATGAAAGAAATAATTTCGTTCATGAATTTTTCGTCGGAATATTCACCATGTTCAATCTGCTGTAACTTCATTTCCCAGTCTGCCGTAAGTTTAGGTGACTTAACTTCTTCCGGACAACATTTAATCAGGTTTACACCTTTTTCAGTTGCGGAAATCTGTTTACCTTTACGCTGTGCAAATCCATGTGTAACAAGTCCCTCAATCGTTCCGGCACGTGTTGCGGGAGTTCCAAGACCTTTCTTTTCAGAATTTTCGTCATAGTCCGCAACGCCAGCGTGTTCCATAGCTGAAAGCAAGGTATCTTCTGTGTAAGGTTTTGGCGGAGCTGTAAAATGTTCAGACTTTTTGGCGGAAACATTATTGAACATCTGACCTTGCTGAATATCAGGAAGTGAAGTAGCATTTTCATTTTCATCGGTACTGTTTTTGTTTTTCAGAACGGCTTTTACACGTTCTTCAATTGATTTCCAACCGTTTGCCTTAACTGTTTTGCCATTCGCCGTAAACAACGTATTTTCGCAGTTTACAGTCACTTTTACTGATTCATATTTATGTGGCGTACCGGTAGCAAGCAAAAGCTGTGCAGATACGAGCATAAGTATATTTTTTTGTCCGTCGGATAACGCCGACAAATCGGCAGTAGTTATTTTTTCCGTGGGCAGAATTGCATGATGTCCGGAAACTTTTTTGTTGTTTATACAACGTTTAACGTCAGGAGTATAGGAAATTCCGCTGTTAAATTCGGGAAACGCACTGTAAACGTCTGATACTGCTTTTATTGCGGTCTGCTCCATGTCATCGGATAAATACTGACTGTCTGTACGTGGATATGTTGTTAATTTTGATTCGTACAGCGACTGAAGATAATCAAGTGTCTGCTGTGCCGTATAACCAAACTGCTTGTTTGCTTCACGCTGTAATGTTGTAAGGTCAAAAAGTTTTGGCGGATTGACGGTTTTTATTTCTTTTTTCAGTTCAGCAACAACAGCATTTTTTCCGTTGCATAAGCCGGTAATCTTTTCGGCATTACTTTCATTATCAATTCTTTCCGATACTGCAATAAAACTTCCGCAATTCAGGTCAACAGTGAAAAACTTTTGCTTTACGAAGTTTTTCACATCAAAGTCACGTTTAACAATCATTGCAAGTGTCGGAGTCTGAACACGTCCCAAATTCAGAGGAGTTCTGTATCTGATTGAAAACAGTCTTGAGGCGTTCATTCCGACAAGCCAGTCAGCTTTTGCACGTGAAAATCCTGCCGAATAAAGATTATCATATTCTGTACTGTTTTTCAGTTTCTTCATTCCATCACGGATTGCCGTTTCTTCCAACGACGACACCCACAAACGTTTTACTGGCTTACGACAACCGGCAAGCCTGTAAACATATCTGAAAATACATTCGCCCTCACGGTCAGCGTCGGTTGCACAGATAATTTCTGTAACGTTGCTGTCGTTCATCAGTGTTTTAAGTATTTTGAACTGTTCAGCACAGCCGGAATTTATCTTGAATTTCCACGTTTCCGGAAACATAGGGAGCTGTTCAAAACTCCATTTTGCCGACCACTTTTCACCGTAATCGTTTGGCATATACATTCCGACAAGATGTCCGAAACACCATGATACTATGTAGCCATTGCCCTCCATATATCCGTCTTTCTTTGTTTTTGTACCAAGTACAGGGCATATTGCCTTTGCTACACTTGGCTTTTCTGCAATTACCAGTTTCATCTTTTTCAAGTCCTTTCAATAATTACAAAAAAAGAAGACTGAACGTAATGTAACAATCTTCTTTTAATAAGTATTAAATTTTAGTTATTTATTAGCGGATTCATAAGTTCTTCAGCAATATCAATAAATCGTTGCTGACGTTTATCCTCATTTCCTTTTTTATTAATCATATTCATGAAAAACGTTTCATTGAATGTGATTTCTTTTTCAAAAAGTGTGATTCCAGTTTTTCGGTCATCAATATAGAATATCATTTTTTCTATAAGAGTTTCGTCGTTTGATATTTTGTGAGAATGATGAGAAAAACGAAAGAAAAGTTCCAAAAAAGCATTATTTTTATTACAAAGCTGTTCATAATTAATGTTTTTGGTTTCTATAAAATTTACATTAGGATGTTTTTTTAGGGCTTTATATAAACCAGAATCAATACGAATTCCTTGTTTGAAAAGCCTTTGATGATGTATTCCAAAATATGCAAAAATATATGGTAAATTTGCTTCAGTAAGCCATGGATAACAATATGCCCTGTTTACAATATACTGAGTAAGTGCTTTACGCCAAAAATATTCGGAACACTTAATTTCCAATTCTTTTTCCAAAATGAATATAATACGGTCAAACTGAGACTTCATCAGATTATATAATTCTATGATATTATCATCAAGTTCTTCTAATCGGGCTTCATTATTTAATTCTTTTTGGTCATTTTTAGCAGCAAAAGGACAATATTCATATTTTTCGTGATTCCATTTTGCTAAACTCTTAACGCTTTTTCCTGTATGTCTTCCATACGGATTTGTTTTTATTTTATGTGCGATTCCAATAATCTGAATCGGATTTAAACATGATGGGCAAATCGCATATTGTGAAAATTTTCCATATTGGTCTTTTTGCTCAAAAGGGTAATTTCGTTTGGTTTTGTCCATAAAATTTTGAGGTGTAATTTCATATCGAAGTGCAGTTCGGGTTGATTCTGTTTTAAAATATTTCATTTTTACTCCTTTTTCTTATCGCTGTTATAGTCGTAATAACAGATGTCTTCATCAAATGAGAAACTTGTTTCGCAGACAATATCAGCGTGACTCAGCCAGCTTTGAGGCAATTTAGGTAAGTCTCCATTTTTAACTGCGAATGCCAGACATTCAAGTACCGTTGTCAATCCCATAGAAAATTCATGGTCTTTATCACGCAGCATAAATACAACTTGCTCAAAACAATTCTCACAATGAATACGTTTTGAGTCATTCATCTTTGCACGGTTAAAAAAGATTTTTTTATCCATAGTATCTGTTCCTTTCTGATTATAACATTTTTTAGAATAAAAGTAAAGTTTTTTATTATCAAATCCTTTCATTACTTTTCTGAAAAAGAAAATTATTTTATAAAGAAGTCCTGTGGCAAATCATAAAGTTCTGCAATTTTTTCAAGGGTCTGTCCATACGGTAAACATAAACCACGTTCCCACATTGACACGGAAGATTGAGAACAGTCTATTAATTCTGCAAATTCTTTTTGTGTAAGACCATTTTCCCAACGTAAACGCTGTAAGCAATATCCGATAGTATATGCTTTTGATTTAAGAGCTTTCATTCTTGTTTTGCCCATTTCCATAGCTCACCTCTTTTCCTGATTCCGTTTCATTACGCTGTTTGTTGTAAGCATAAGTGACAGCGTTTACTATCGTCTGAACGTCAAGAACGTCTATTTTGTCGTGAATATTCTTGCTGAGTTCAAGGAATTTTTCAATCTGTTCTTTGGTCATTTTTTCTTCTTTGAACCATAATGTTGCAATTTTCTGCTGTAAATTTTCGTGATAAAGGTCATCAAAAATCTTTTCAAGTTCTTTCATTTTCGAGTTGTCAGCTTTAAGTTCTGCTGTAAGACTGCTGATTTTTTCTTTCTTTTTCTGCCTTGACTTTTCAAGTTTTGCGATTTCAGACTGCACACTTGTCAGCGTGTAGATTTTTTCATTTTCATCATTCATCTGAATTTTCCTCCACATAAGTTTTTTCAAAAAGGTCTGTTATTTCCGACGGAAACGACAGACTTCCGCTTTCATCACCGAATACACTGCTGTCACCGAACATGAAATTTCCAGTATAGATTTCTTTCGGATTATCGGGAATTATGGTATTTTTATTCAGAACAGTCAGGATATTTTCCTGATAAAAAGCGTAATCAGGGGCAAGACGCACTGTATCATCATATTCTGAAATTTTTTTGTTACCGATAAGTTTCATTTCAGCAGGAGAAACCGTATTCATTACTTTGTGACCGTTATTTTCTTTTCCGTCCGTACCGCAAATTCCGCCGGAATATCCCGATTTTACAAGTTTATCCTCTTCATATATACCTACTTTGAAATCAAGTTCTTTAG
The DNA here is from genome assembly GCA_014799765.1 of Ruminococcus sp. Classification (GTDB taxonomy): domain Bacteria; phylum Bacillota; class Clostridia; order Oscillospirales; family Ruminococcaceae; genus Ruminococcus. Next base: position 5,930 of record JAAVHK010000071.1, on the reverse strand, counting down.
TGTAGCAGTTGGATATTACGGCACTTTCAGCGTTGGTACTGCTTTCACCTACAATCCCACCGGCAGAAGTTTCAGTAGCAAAGATTATATTTCTTGCAAGACAACCCTGAATATTTCCGCCGTAACAGTCGGGAAGTTCTTTTCCGGTCGGATTATACATTTTTGCACCACTACCACTTCCGGCAATTCCTCCGGCATTGAAAATATTTCCCTGTGCTGAAAAATAATAAACGGCTGAATTCAGGACATTTGCAGGTTTTCCCGAAATACCACCGACATACAGAAAATAATCGTCCAGATATGCAAACACGCCAAAATCGGTAACATAACAGTTCTCAATCTGACCACCAAGACCTGTTATTGCTCCGACAGCGTATTCACCATGTTTTGCAATTTTTATCGGTTCAGGTTCGGCTGTTTTTTCAATAATGTTTCCGTCCTCATCGTACTCTACCAAATCAGGCGGAACAACTACCGGAGCGGTCACAACCTGAACACTTTCAGTTGCATTTTCATCTTGTGGAATTTCAGCGTATATTGCCGAATGCGATACTGAACAGTGCTGTATCAGAGTTTCACCGGTTTCATAAGATTTTCCGTCCTCAGTTTCATAACGGTAGTTATACACCTCACACGCAATAAATCCATAGTCTTTAAATTCTACTGTATTTATAAAAGAGTTCTGAATATTCACATTTTTTATTACCGCTCCTGAAACCGTTCCAAACAATGGGCTATCAAGATTTTGAATAGTGTAACCGTTTCCGTCGTATTCAAAATATTCTGATTGTGGGTCAGACTTCAATTCATTTATTGTATCAATCGGCTTGTGTGATGACCAGTACGGAAAAATAATATCTTCGGTCTGTTTGAAGTAACCACGTGCCTTTTCTTCGCTCATCAGCTCCAACTGGTCAAAATAATTTATCAGATATGGATCATCTTTCGTACCGCTTCCGCCACCATACTTTACGAGTACACGATAAAGTTTTGTATCCTTTGAAAAATTATATGTACTTCCGCCGTAATAATCAATTTTTTTGCGGTCCGGATTACTTGTAAATCCCCAAGTATAGCCTGATACATGAGTGAAAAAGTCGGTTTTGTCAAACTCAGGGAGCGTAATTTGTGCCACACCGTCATTGACTTCGCCTTTAATCTGCAAATCCTCAGTGGGAACGGCTAAATATGAACGGTCAATTGATATAGTAATCTGTTCCGCATTTTCAGCAATGTCAGCTTGTTCAGGAATAAGCATTCCGTCCTCACTTGAAACAATATTTGTTACTTCTTCCGTTTCGATAACGGACTTTGATTTTCCAATAACGTTTCCGAATCCAAATGCAACAACGCTTAAAACAATGACACCTCCGGTAATACCGAACTTCAATGCCGGAGAAGATTTTTTCTTGCGACGTTTTTTTATATTCTTATCCTTTGCACAGTCAACATTAATTTCAGATTGTCCGATAAAATCAACTTTTTCATTTTCTATCAGATTTATGAAAACTTCGTCCTGAGAGCTTGCGAAAATTTCTTCTTCCGTTGAGTAAACATTGTATTCAGCAACCACGATTTTAGGTTTGTATTTCAGTGTAAAGTCTTTATACTGACTGTTTTCAATCAGAATATCCTTTGTCAGATTAGGAAGTTCATTGTCTGAAATATTTTCGTTACTCAAAACTATGAAAATTCGTTTTTCTTCATCTTTTCGTGACTGAATATGTACATCACAAAAATAATTCACTGTAATTCCTCCTTAGATTTTCTTCGCTCTCTGATAATCATAATCGTACAAAATCCGCCTGCACTTAATAATATCCATAAGTCACTCCAGTAAAATTGCCATTGTGGTTTTTGGTCTGATTTTTCGGTATTTTCCGAAGTTTCAATCTGAATCGTTTCAGAAGTATTTGTATTGTTTTCTTTACTGAAAAAGAAACCTGAAAACAGAAAAATTATTGCAACAACCGTTGTTATCACAAAAATTTTATTCTTTCCGGTAAAATTTCTTATTTTTTGTACACGTTCTTTATGCTTCATAAGTTTATCCTTTCTATGAAATATCAGGATTATTTTCAAATCCTTTTTCTGTCAGTTCAACCCACTGCTTGCTTATGTCATCAAAATTCAAAGCGTTCATTACAGTTTCCTTATCAAACATTGCAAGACCGATTGAATACAAATCGTGCTGATACTCACAGATATATGTGACTTCTTCAATTGTCGATGGCGTATTGTCCAAAATGTCTACCCAGTATTCGTATTCCTGTCCCCAGTACTCATCACCGCCGGAATTGTTATAATTGTCTGCTGCTTCATTTACCCTGTCCAACGCATAATAGTAATCGGGATTGTCTACATACTCAACGTGACGTGTACAGTTTTCGTCCGGACAGTTCTGACCGCCATAAACGGTATTAGTATAAACGATACATTTTTCAACGATTGTATCAAAGACTTCCTGATTGTACGAAACTTCATAAATACCGTGTTCAGAATGGTTGGAAGTGTTCTTTTCATTTTCAAGCCATACATATGCAATAGCAAGAAATTCACGCTCTGTAAGAGGGACATTCCACTCTGATTTCAAAGCGTTTTTCCGGTCATCAGTAGCAAAACTTTTTTCATAGATAGCTTTTCTGCCTGATTCGTCGGTACGCTCCATGTATACAAGGTCACTGTTTGTTAAGTCGTCATAATCGAAATACATAGAATCAATTAAAGAATTGAAGTCATTTTTATGATTTTCAAGAGAAGTATTTAAAAATTCAAGTCCTGCCTGATACTGTGATGAAACATCACCTAATCCAGAAGCAGATGAATATGCTTTTGCGTTTGAATTTGCACCACTTGTACTGACTCCCATAAAAAGAACAATCAAAGAAGATATTAGCAATAAAAACACTGCCATAAATATTAAAAATATTATCAGAGGACTTATTAAAGTCGCTGCGGTGTGGACAATAATATCACCAACAAATTTTGTTACAGCAACAGTTGATTTTGCGGTAAAAGCTGTAGTTTTATATACAAACGTTCCGGTTTTTTTTATTGCCGTTCCAGTAGTTTTAATTGTACGCTGAGTTGTCTTTATGGAATTGCTTACTGTTTTGATTGAGTTTTTACCCTTTTTTATACTTGTGTATGCAAGACGTATACTTTCCGCACCGGTATCTGAAACATCATTTTTGTTTACTTTTTTGTCAAACGGATTTGCTTTTGAAAAGGTACTTTTTACGGTATTTTTAACCGTTCTGACCGTCGCCGATACAGGAGCAGTTATAACTTTTTTTGCTATACCGACTGCACTGTTTTTTAAACCGGAATAACGTTTATCCCGTAAGTCTTGCAAGACTTTTTCAGCTTCATCTTTTTTAGAAATCTGTAAATCTTTTTCGTGATTGAGTAAATCGTATTCATATTTACAACTGTCAATCTGTCGTCTGATTTCTTTTATCCAGTCGTCAATCCTATGTATATCGGAAAAATCTGCACTTTCTTTTCTTTTGTTCAAAAGGTCAATTTCATTTTCCATGACCTTTATATCATGCTGTACTTGCTTGATTTTTTCGTCTATTTCATGCACTTTTATGTCAATTTTTTTGGTCAGTTCTTCAAGTTCCGAAACAGACATATCAGTCAATGTTTGCTTGTCAGACAAATTATCACCTCCCATTTACAAACTGAAAAAGAAAATCAGATATTTTTTTCTTCTTTCAGTCGATTCAAATCTTCACCGAATTTAGTTGATATGATTTTATAAAGGTTTGTATTTGACGGGAACTTGTTTTCAAATGGAATAGTTCCGTATTCGTCCGCATAAATCAGACCGCTTCCTGAACTTGCATTAGTGACGTACATCATAGTTTCAGGGGAAATATTCAGCAGTCGTGAAAGTTGGTCACGGTCTGTTGAGTTCTGTGACAGCATAACGACAAACTGTGTATTTGATAACATTGTACGTGCGAGTTCAGAACGTAACAGGTCATCAACATTCTGTGTGATTCCGGTAGGAATACCGCCCCATTTTCTTGCACGTTTGTAAAGTTCATAAAAGAAATTTGCCGACTGTTCAGACTTGAAAAGCAAGTACATTTCATCTATGTAAATTCTCGTTCCAACGCCTTTTGTACGGTTTTTAGCAACTCTGTCCCACAGATTTTCAAGTACAATCATCATACCAAGGGTTTGTAAGTTTTTGCCGAGTTCCTTTATATCGTAAACTACAATTCGCTTGTTGATGTTGACGTTGGACGGATTTGAAAAAACGTTCATTGAACCATGAACGTATAAATGAAGTGTCTGACGAAGATATGCAACCGCCGATTTTGTTTCGTCTGCTGCCTTTTCTTCATATTTTTCAAGCTCTATGTAATATTCTTTTAACGTCGGTTTTTCGTAGTTTTTATAAGTTGCGTGCATTACATTGTCAATAATCGTTTTCTGAATAGGTGTTATTTCCTGATTACCGAGAATTGATGAAAAAAATGATAACATAAAATCAAGTTTTGCCTTAATCGGATTGTATTCTTTATCGTCCTTATCCGGATTTTCGGTCAAATCCATAGGATTTATATGTGTCTGTGAGTTTTCAGAAATGTAGATTACTTCACCACCGAGCAGTTCTGCAAGTGCTGTGTACTCACGTTCAGGGTCAACAATCAGAATTTCGTCATCAGTAGACAGAATGGAAAAAATCATTTCAAGTTTTGCAAGGAAACTTTTACCACTTCCAGGGACTCCGAAAATAAAGCCGTTTGGATTTTTCAGTCTTTTGCGGTCAAACATTATTACACTTTTTGTAAGTTTATTTTGTCCGTAAAATAAGCCATTTTCGTGAAGTAATTCACGTGCATTGAACGGCATAAAAACCGCCGTACTTTCTGATGACATTGTACGTCTTGTCTGAATATTGTGTTCTTTGTCGCAAGAAAATGAATTACCTAACGGCAGAACGCTTGAAAAAGCCTGTTCCTGACGATATGGAGCGTTCATCGGCTCTATCTGATACTTTCTAAGAATGATTTCAAGTGCTTCAGTGTTTTTCTGTAACTCGTCAAAACTTTCTGCTGTAAGCATAACGATAAACTGACATAATGTCATTTTCTGATTACGTTCCTGCAAATCTTCAAGAAATTCCTGTGCCTGAACCTTGTCAACAGCAAGCTGTGTACCCTCAATCGGGTCTACAAACGCTCCTCTTGACGCTGCTGCCGCCTTTTTTACTTTGGTGATTTCCTCTTGTTTCATATCGGTTATCTTTCTGTGAAGAATTGTCAACGCTTCGGACTGCTCAACAAACTCAACATTTTTACTGATAATCAGTGACTGATTCATTTCAATAATATCCTTGAAAATCGTGTCCATAACAGATTGCGGAAGTCGCTTGAAATAGATACATCTTGCATACGTGTCATTGTACATGAAATAGTCTTTTTTAAACTCAAAATAGTCCGGACAGCAAAGCATTTTTTCAGAACGTCTTGAAAATTCTTCACGTGAAACAGGATATATTTTTGAATCGACATCACGCAGAATATCCGCTATGAGTCGTACACGGTCATTTGCATTAAGTGTGATTAGTTCCGTTCCAAGTCTGCTTAGACAGTTTATCATATGTGATTCAACGTTAAAAAATCTTGTACTTGCTGTTTCAAAATTAATCGCTGAAACCGTTACAGTTATGAATTTACGGCACTGAATACCGTTCTGACCGTGCATGATTTTATCGTGCAGAATTTCATTAAATTCCTGTCTTTCACCGTCAAGACCGTCATTTTTATTTTTCAGTAAAAGCCTGTTTTCAAAATCTTCTTTATTGATTTTACTGTTCAGCAATGTCATCTGAAAACTTACCGTGCTGTCAAATCCGTTGAGTAAATCAATGTAAATCTGCATTTTTTCAAGTTGCTGTTCACGTGTCAGTG
>JAAVHK010000070.1 GCA_014799765.1 Ruminococcus sp. | reverse complement strand
TGAATTTACAAGTTTTAAACAGGATATTTATTTTGATGTATGGTGCAGGGATATTTCTGTAAAGCTGATTGAGGAGTGAAAATATTAATGGAACAGATATATCACGTGGGAAATTGTCCGGTATGCAGAAGTTACGGAAGAATGGAAATTATTTATAATTTTCCGTCAGGGAAATGTTCAGTCATATGCGAAGAATGTGAACTGGAATTTGATACGGTAAGCGACTACATTAATAATAGAAACGGTCACAGAATATTTTTGAAATCAGGTGAAAAAGCAATTGCAAGAACAGCGTTTCCGAAAGAAATAAAAAATTCTGAATGGTACGGTTTAGTAACAGAAAAATTCTGAATAGCTGATTGAGGAGGTAATATAATGACTGATAGTTTAAAAAGAAAAGTTTTCAATATAATCAGACAAAGAAATTTATGTAGTTATATGAATGATACAAAATGGGAAGAATTAAGATATTCCATGTTTTATGATATGCCGTTTCCACCGCCGTATGATATAAAATATATTGATATTGACCATTCAACAGGTTGTGACATAAACAAAGATATTTACTGTTACGGCGACTGGTATGAGCCTTTTTTACTGTACGATTATTCATTAATTGAATGGATAAAAATAAAACCAGTAATTCTTAAACATCGTGGAGCTTTAATATCTCCTGAAGTTATTGACGCAACACAAGAATTAATACATATTCTTGAAAAATATAATATTCCATACGAAAAAGAAAATAATATCTTTACAATATATGGTTATAAATAAAATAATTTCTTCTTTTTGCTGTCAGAACTTATTTTGATTTTACTATATTAATATGAAGAAAGGCATTATTTAAAAAATGAAAAAAATAAGAAATATACTTTTTTGTCTGATATGTTCATTTATTATGATGTTTGGCTGTGGTTGTTTCGCTAAGGTTGTTGACGGAATCCCACCTGAAAACAATGTAGAAGGATTTAAATATAAAGGTCGGAGATATACTTATACAGGCTTGTACATTGCAGATATGGACAGGAAATATATGGGTGTTGAGGGGAATCTTCATTCAGATGTTTACTTTGTCGGAAATGAAGATAATCCCGATATAGTTATAGTTGAGGGCGTTGATAATACAAGCATTTATAAGGCTGATGATTATGATATAAAAACCGACGGAACTATTACAAAGGTTCTTATTGACCCTGTTTTCAGAGGTGATAATGATATTGTACTATATAAGGACAAAGACATTGATATGATAAATAAACTTATTTCTGTTGACGGAACAGTGAAAACATACGGAGCTGATAATTTTTATACAGAAGGAAATGTTTTATATTTTCAATATGATGGCTGTCCTGCATCTGACCCACAGATAGAATGCGGATATATAGCTAAAGTCAATAATAAATGGGTTTATGTAAATCCTGAAAATCAGGAGAGTATGAAAACGACTCGTGACAACAATTCCACTGAATTTTACGGGGTTGAAATCGAAGACCCTGAACTCATAATCTGGATAGAAGAAAGTGACATATCAAAATGGATAAAATAAAGCAACATATCAGGAGAATTTAATTACTTATAAAAAAATGCCGGAAATATTTCCGGCATTGAAATTAAATTATTTTTTCTTTTTCCGGAGCAGGAACATTCTTCCGCTGTATGCCGGAATATTCATATTGATTCTGTTCTGCATGTAGGTATATTCCGTTTTGCCGTCGGGAGTGTCTCCGCTGTAAATCTGATTATCGGAATCAAGCAGGAGCTGTATGTTGTAGTCTTCACCGACTGTCACGGTATAGTTTGTCTGATACCAGTCTGAAAAGTTTATTACCGTAAGTATATCACCGTCAGCACTCTTACGCCTTATCGCATACACACAACGGTCAGGAGAATTGCAGTCTTCCCACATGAAGTTTGTCGGGTCATAATCGTAATGCAGGGCGTTATATTTCAGATATATTTTATTTAAAGTCTTTATATACTCATGAAATGAATCGTGTACCGGATATTTCAACATATCCCAGTCCTGTTCACGTTTTTCGTCCCATTCACGTAACTGTCCTATCTCGTTGCCCATGAAGTTCAGTTTCTTACCAGGGTGCGACATCATGAACATATAGAACGCTCTTGACTGCGGGAACTTGTCTTCATAATCACCTGACATCTTCTGAGTTATCGTAGCTTTACCGTGTACTACTTCGTCGTGTGACAGCGGTAGTATAAATCTTTCGTTATAGAAGTACAGCATACAGAAAGTCATTTTATGATAGTCATTTGTACGGTACATAGGCGGACATTGCATATATTCAAGTGAATCGTGCATCCAGCCCAGACACCATTTATAGTCGAATCCTAAACCGCCCTCACTGACAGGTTTAGTCACACACGGATATGCCGACGAATCTTCCGCCGATAATATAGCCGTAGGGTGTCTTAGTTTCAGACCGCTGTTCATATTTTTAAGAAATTCTATCGCTGTCCGGTTTTCGCCTCGATGTTCGTTACCTTGCCAGTAGATAATATTTCTGATAGCGTCCATGCGGAGACCGTCAAAGTGATACACTTCTAACCAGTAGTTCGCACACGACTGTAAAAAACTTCTCACTTCGCCCTTTGAGTGCATGAAGTTACGGCTACCCCACTCGTTATAACCCATGTCATTATCCGGAAATTCATAGAGATGTGTTCCGTCGTATTCCGTGAGTGCATAGTGGTCAACCGCAAAGTGTACCGGTACGAAGTCCACTATTACGCCTATGCCCTTTTTATGACATTTGTCTACAAATTCCATTAACTGCTCAGGCGTTCCGTATCTTGACGACGGTGCAAAGAAACCCGTTATCTGATAACCCCATGATTCGTCGCTGGGATGTTCGCTGACAGGCATTAATTCGATGAAATTATAGCCGTATTCAAGAACATAATCTATCAGCATATCGGCGATTTCAGAATAGTTATACCAACCGTTTTCGTCGTCGTCATCACGCTGATTTTCCGGTTTACGTTTCCATGAGCCTAAATGTACTTCATAGATATTTACCGGCTTGTCCTTACAGTCGGTACGCTTGTTTAACCATTTTGTATCATGGAATTTGTAATTGTCGATACGCCTTATTACTGAACACGTCCCCGGTCTGACTTCCATAGAGTAACCATATGGGTCACAATGGTCTATGAAATTGCCTTTTTTATCGTAGATACGGTATTTGTAACGCATACCCTCTTTAGCTTCCGGACAGGTTATTTCAAAAAATCTGCCGTCCTCAATTCTTTCCATGGGAATATCTTTCCATTCACTGAAATCACCTATGAGAGATACGTTCGAGGCATTAGGGGCATAAGTCCGGAAAACGTTTCCTTTTTTGGAATAGTGTACGCCGAGATATTCATAGGCGTTGAAAACTTCTCCCTTGTAAAATCCGTAAATATCCATTTAAAAATCCTCCGTTTCTGATTGACATTTTCTGACTTTTCGGGTATAATATAATTATATGGTGAACTCACGGAAATTTCAATAATCATTTTTTGATAATAGTCGCATAATAGACAGTAGTCTAAAATTATCTATTAAGGGAGGAATACTTATGGACTTACGGGTAGAAAAAACAAAACGCAACATTATAAATGCGTTTCTGAACTTACGTTCGCACAGACCGATTGAAAAAATAACTATCAGGGAAATTGCCGATCTAGGACAGATTAATAAGGCAACTTTCTATCTTCACTACCACGATATTTACGAACTTACCGAAACCCTTGAAAAAGATGTCATTAATTCGGCACTGACAAATATCGAACACCCCGAAGCTATTTTCAATGACAACAAACTTTTTATCAGGGAACTTGTTACGGCTATATTCGCAAATGAACCCCTTATTAAAATTCTTTTCGAGGGCAACAGAAGCGGACGTTTCATTGATTTGTTTGAATCCGGTATAATAGAATTTATCCGGAAATCTTATCCGGAATACAACCCCGACCTTGAAAGAAAAATGACCGTGACTTACACTATCTACGGCGGATATTATACATATCTGAAATACTGCGACAACGGCGTTGAAACGGTACTTAAGATAGTGGAAAAATGTTCGTCGGCTATTCTCGAACCCTATAAATAAAATTTTTTTATTCTGAATATTTCATGATTTCCGGTGATATAATATTAATGGCTTATGAAAGCCGGACAATTTATCATAAAGGAGTTTTTAACATGGATAACAAAAAGAAAAATGACCACATCAAATGCACTGTCTCACAATGTCAGCATAATATGGTGACCGAAAATTACTGTTCACTGGGCTGTATCTGTGTAGGAACACACGAGGAAAACCCTACTGTTCCGGAATGTACCGACTGTAATTCATTCGTCAAGAGAACAGGTTGCTGTAACTGTAACTGATTTTCTTAATGTCCGGAGCTCTCCGGACGTTACATATCATGCATAATATACAAAATTTGTCGTTACAGCAGGAAATTACAGATACATACTTGCAATATCCTATAAAATGTTGTATAATATAACGGGATATTTTTATAACGCTTTTCCGGATAGCTAAAAGTATTTTCCCAACGTTGCAGGAAAAATTTTATTCCATACCGGAAATATATTTAACCCTTTAGTTCCGGAGTGTATGCCGGATTTTATTCCAAACTGTCAGGAGGCTTTTTTATGAACGATAAAACTATGACTTTTTCCGTTACTGAAGACAAGGAAAAAGAACTGAAAAAAAATCTCACTATCATCTATGACGCACTCACACAGAAAGGCTATAATCCTATAAGCCAGATAGTCGGCTATATCCTTTCCGAAGACCCTACCTACATAACTACTTACAACAATGCACGCAATCTTATAAGACATATTGACCGTGATGAATTACTTAACGTGCTTGTAAGTTCGTATCTCAATTCATGAACTTTTACGGATATGCACGCACAGGTGCAGTAAATATCCGTGGGAAAACATGAATTTCTTTCCCGAAAATACGACAGCACCGCAAGCTGTCGTTTTTTAATCAGTCAAAAATCAATTCAAGTATATCAATTATAAACTC
>JAAVHK010000069.1 GCA_014799765.1 Ruminococcus sp. | reverse complement strand
GAAATGAATCTGACTAAAGGTCAGACAGATATTTCATACGTAACTATGTTGCCGTCAAGTGTAGCAAATCAGGACGAAATCTGGACAAGTTCCGATACAAACGTTGCAACGGTTGACAGGTGGGGCAATGTTACAGCAGTTTCCGCCGGTACGTGTACGGTAACAGTAACAAGCGTAGATAATCCGGCAGTAAAGGCAGATATAAAGGTAACTGTAAAGGATTCTGCAACCGCAAACAAAATAACTGAAATAAGACTTTCAAAATATACAATGAATCTTACAAAAGGTCAGACAGATATTTCATACGTAACTATGTTACCTGCAAGTGTAGCAAATAAGGACGAAATCTGGACAAGTTCCGATACAAACGTTGCAACAGTCGACAGGTGGGGAAATGTTACGGCACTTTCTGCCGGTACGTGTACTGTAACAGTAACAAGTGTGGATAATCCGGCAGTAAAGGCAGAAATAAAAGTCACTGTAACGGAGAATCAGGCAAATTTTCAGTAAGCGGACTGACGTATATTAATGGCATACTGATAGTAAATAAAAGCTATTCACTTCCGGCGGATTATGACCCCGGCATGGATATAACTACTTTAAAACAGTTTGATTTACTTTCAGAATCCGCCTCGAAAGATGGACTTAATATATATATGTCGTCCGCATACCGTTCATATAGTTATCAGAATACACTTTATAATAATTACGTTTCGTGGTACGGCAAGGAGCAGGCTGATACATTTTCTGCACGTGCCGGACATTCCGAACATCAGACAGGTCTTGCAATAGATGTCAATACTATTGATGATTCATTTGCAGATACTCCGGAGGCTGTATGGCTTGCACAACACGCCCACGAATACGGTTTTATAATCCGATATCCGAAAGGCAAGGAAGATATTACAGGTTATAAATACGAACCATGGCATATACGTTATTTAGGCGTGGAAACGGCAACGGCAGTATATAACAGCGGACTTACTTTAGAAGAATACCTTGGCATTGATTCATATTATCATTAAAAAAATTCGGGAACTGTTTTTTATGCAGTTCCCGTAATATTTTTCACTGGATTTTTTCCACAGTATAGCCCATATCGGAAAGAATATCATCAACGCCCTTGTCACCGGCGTAATGTGCAGAGCCTACCATAAATAAGTAGTTTTTACCGTCTTTCAGAAATTCGGAGGCTTTTTCCGCCATACCCTGATTTCTGTTGTAAAGCATGACGTCCATGTAATTTTCGTAATCGTCTTTTAAATCGTCGGGGAGTTCGTCTATTTCGTCGAGGTCTTCGGCTAACATAGGGTCAACGTCGCCGACAGCCCATAAGTCATAGAGTTCAGCGAGTTCTTCTGCATAATCGTCAATATCGTCCATATCGTCCAGCATTTCGTTCATGGTATAGTCAATAAGTTCGTCGCTCATACCGCTCAGGGCGTTTACCTGAGTTTCGAGAGTTTCAATGCTTACTACTTCTTTGCCGTCTTTCTGAGCCATTGCAATAGCCTGTGAGTCAACACCATCCGTACTGAGATTTTCAAGGCGTAATATCATAAGATTTTCAAGCTGGTTATTCCAGTAACCTGCGGAAAACTGGTCAAGTTCCGGAGTGTAAGCCCCTATACTTTCAAAATATTCTTTGGCTTTCTGATATGTTTCTTCTGAAATGTGGTCAGTAATTGTTGTACCGTCGTCATACATAAACATCTGCTGATAGGCTATTAAAGCTCTTATGTCGCTTGTAAGCTGTGTGACGTCGTATTCAACGGCTACACCGTCGGAATTTTCATAAATGTCGGCGATATAATCCGGCAGACCGTCGAAACCGGATGGCAGTACATGGATAGTACCCATTATATATAATTCGTTCTGTGTTTCAGGGTCAGTTACTTTCCATAACGGAGGGTTTATTTCCGTAGTTTTAATATATTGTGAGATGTCAGCGGTTGTGCCGTATGCGGAAACGTTTCCGGAAGTATCTGCCTGTGTATCGGGTTCGGATTCTTCTTCCGGAGTTTCAGAAATTTCAGTAGTTTCGGTAGTTTCTTCCGGTTGGGTATCGGATTGAGTTGTAGTTTCCGATTCAGTTTCCGATACCGAAGAAACTGAATTTTCTGTTGATTCTTCTGACGTATCACCGCACGATACAGCAGTGACGCAAAGCAGAGCGGTAATAAATGCACATAAGATTTTTTGTGATTTCATTTTTGTTGTAACCTTTCTTTCTGTAAATTTACGGTTAATATTATAACATATTATTTACTCTGTGTCAAGTTCAGGTTCTGTAGTAGTGGTCTGTGTAAGTTCGATAGTATTATTAAAAGTGGTAGTTTCCTTAGGAGTACGCTGTATGGATACCTTGTAATTTGTTATAGCCCATATATTGTCATATTTAGGGCACGAGAATATTACATCATATGTGAACTGGTCTTCGGTGATACTTGCATTCAGCAGGTTTACATCAGCGACTATATCATTAGGAGTTACTTTTTCTAAAGTTTCGGTATCACCGGCGATTTCAAGATTAAGATTCTGTGTTATAACTTTGTAGTCATATTCGTCTGGAGCGTTGCTTATATTAATAAGGCTCTGGTCAAGAGTGATTGATTTTGTTTCTATATTTTCGGAATCCAGTGAAACGGTTATGCTTGTTGTATCCGACATATTTATACAGTTCTGAGGTTCAAGCACGTCACTTAAATTAAAGGTCTTTGAAAAATCGGGTGTTATATCACTTAGGGAAATTTTACCTATTTCCAGTTTGTCCGGAATTTTCGTCTGACTGTTCTTTGAAGCAATTTTTATCTTTTCAGTTGATACTTTAAGATGCAATGCATTCTGGTCGAAACTTGCCGGAGCGTTCATAATCTGGACATATACGCCTACTTCCTTTACCGTCAGGACAGGTATATTTATAAGGAAATTAGTTGTATCGAAAGTCATTGACGACTGGTCAATAATAGTATTGTCTTCGGCGAAAAGCTGAATTTCGTCACTGCTTAGGGCGTGCGAGGAATCGAGTATCATTTCACGGTTCGATACCGCATATACATTACTTATTTTATTTATCTGCGAGGAAGGTCCTGTTATAGTAACCATATTCGGCTCACATGAAAACTCATTTGAGTTAAGGGTTTTGTTACCGTCAAAGCTGACGTTAGGAATTTTAGGCTGTACCGGAAACTGTACGGATTCGTATTTATCGAATACCACTTCCGCACTTGACGGTTCAATAGATGACACTTCAAAATCTATACCGTTGGTACTCCTGACTTTTATGGGAAGATTTTTTTTACCGGTAGAGTATACGTTATCGGTATCTACGTACGCATAAATTGTATCGCTGTCAATGTTGGCAATCTGTGTACGGCTTCCTATTACTTTTACTTTCACATCTGTGGTATCGCATGAAATAACACTTAATGTACTGTCGGAAGTGGCTGTACTTCCTATAGCGAGGTCAAGAGTTACTTTTTCAATGGTCTTAGGTACTGACGGATAAAGTGTCAGCGATACTGCAAACCATACCAGTACCGCTATAAGTACGGAATATATGGCAAGTGAAAAATTTGTCTGACTTTTTCTGCGGAAAATTTCGGATATAGTATCAGTGAATTTCATTTTTCTGACTTGCTCCTTTCGTTATCGGAATGGTTTTTTGTATCGGTTACTGTCTGATAGAGAAGATTTTTAAGTTTTTCACGGGTATAATCACGGGTCAGAACGCCGTTCATGGCGACGGAAATCTGCCCTGTTTCTTCGGAGACGACTATTATTACAGCGTCGGAATTTTCACTCATACCTATCGCCGCACGATGTCGTGAACCGAGTTTCTTGTTTATTATGGCATCGTTCTGAGGTTTCGGAAGAAAACACGCCGCTGCAAGTATGATACCGTCACGCATTATAACCGCACCGTCATGCAGAGGTGTTTTCGGATAGAATATATTTCCGAAAACTTCCTTGCTTGGCACAGCGTTCATGATAGTACCTGTTTCAATCTGTTCGCCTAATTTAACCTGCCTTTCGACGACTATCAAAGCACCTGTACAGGTTGCGGATAATTCAACGCATGAATCGCATATAGCTTCAATAGCGGATTCCCATTTTTTCGTAAGGCTGTCCGAACCTTGTCCGAACCCGAAACTCAATATATCCAGTTTGGCACGTCCGAATTTTTCCAAAGCCCTGCGAAGTTCCGGCTGAAACAGTATAATCATTGCAATCAGACCTATATCAAGTGTACCTTTGAGCAGGTATTCTATAACTTTAAGTTTAAGATATTTACTTAAAAAATAAGCTCCCACAAGAAACATTATTCCCTTTACAAGCTGACCGGCACGTGTTTCACGGATAAGTTTCAGGGCTATATATATTATGTAGGCGAGAATACCCATATCAATAAAATCTTTAAATTCAAGGGTACTTAAAATGCTTAAAAAAGCGTCAGTTATGTCATGGAATTTCATATGCCCACCTCCTTGGTTATAGTTATGTAAAGAGGGCATAGCCCTCTGTTGATTTCTGTATGTGCATACCTATATTATTATTGTACCACAAATTCAGATAATTTCAATAGTTTTGTGTGATTTTTCTGAAACTGTCACAATTCTGACAAGTTCGGCGAGTCTGATGGCATCACTTTCACGGCTGAAAACAGACGGTGCAAAGCGTATTGTACCGTTTTCTGTGCCGAGCTGAGTATGTGCCAGTGCGGAACAGTGATAACCTGCTCTCAGGCAGTAACCGTATCCGGCGAGAATTTCAGCGACTTTTTCAGGCATAATTCCCTTGACATTGAACGATACTATCGGGACATATGAAGATTCCGGATTTCTGTAAATAATTATATCCTTGTTTTTTCTCAATGAATTTATGAAAGTCCGGCAGATTTTTTCTTCATGGGCAAAAATTTTTTCAATACCTGTTTTTCTTATAAATTCAATACCGGCTTTGATAGTCATAGCACCGGTAACATTGAGAGTACCGCTTTCGAGACTATCCGGCAGAAAATCCGGCTGATAAAGACTTGAAGAAGCACTACCTGTACCGCCCTGAATTATGGGTTTTATTTTGTATTTTCCGTCCGATATAAGAAGACCTGTTCCGGTTATACCATAAAGCCCCTTATGACCGGCAGTACACAGAATATTTATACCGTCTTTCATATTTATATCTATTATTCCGCAAGCCTGAGCACCGTCAGCGATAAAACATATATTTTTTTCCTTACACATATGTGCTATTTCCCTGTATGGTAAAATCTGTCCGGTAACGTTGCTTGCAAGAGTACATACTATAGCTTTGGTGTCCTTGTGGATAAGTGAACGGAAACTTTCAACTGTCCGGCGGT
>JAAVHK010000068.1 GCA_014799765.1 Ruminococcus sp. | reverse complement strand
TACGCCGTCAAAACGTGTTATTTCGTCGGAGTTCAGTTCCTGCTCCGTGGGAGTGAAACAAGGTCTTGAAATCTGTGGAAACGGTTGAATTATTTCATAGTCGGAAAGCTGTTCCGCCCATGCTTTTTTCTGTTCCGGAGTAAGTTCAATAGGGTGGATAAGTCCTATTTCCGCATTTTCAGGGATTTCAAATTCATCTTCATTAATGTTTGTGAAACTGCCGTCATCCATGTATCTGAAACTTTCAATAAGTCTGTCACCGTCGTAAACACCCCATATCAGACCTATTGCGAAACAGTGCATAACCGGATTTTTAACAAAAAGGTTTTTCCAGTTTTCAGAAGTCCATTTCCTGTCACACATAAGGACATATTCAAGGCGTTGTTTCTGATTGGCTACAACCGTTTTTATCTGTTTCTTCATGATTCTGAAATCTTCATAAGCCTGTACAGATTTTTCAGGGTCATCACTTTTAGCAGGTTTAGGAAGATTTTTCAATTTTTTGTCGCCGTTGAAAATTTCTATTTCAAGCGTGGGTGTAAGATAAACATTAAACTGTCTGTTTCCGTAATCGAAAACACGACACATTTTTTCGTCAAAATGCATATCAGGTACTATTTTGTCGGCGAGTTCTTCTTTAGTTATGCCGAGTAATTCCGCAACGTCGTCGAGAGCTTTTTTAGCGGAGTTTCTGACCTGTTTATGCCTGAATTTCCGTGCTATGCTGTCGACGTTAACAAGAGCCTCCGGACTGCCGTTCAGAGCCATAGCCATGACCGCTTCCGAAGCAATAGCACCCCTTGAATGTTCAGACCATTCCTTAATGTACTTCATAAGCATTTCAATCATACCGTGTCCGCCGTGTACTCCGCAGAACCACATAACCCACTTAGTCTTAGCAGATGCACCCTTGTCAGCCCACCGGTTAAAGACTTCCATAGTAAAATCATTCAGTTCAGACGGTTTTATTTTTCCGGCGAGTTCATTGGCGGTATCATTTGTAAATGCTGACATATCGGAATAAAGTATAATCAGTGCTTTGAGGTAATTTTCAGGTACTTCCGTACCGTCCGTGAAATGTACCGTCTTGTACGGATTTTCAAACAGGAATGATACTTTTTTGCCCTTTGAACCCTTTACAAGCATTGTCACAATATCAACTTTTGGGGATTTTTCAGGGATTTCAACTGTACCTGCTCCGATAAGTCCGGCGATACGTGAACTGATTTTTTCCGACTTCTCTTTTTCAAATGCTTCTGTAAGTTCGTTACGGAAAGAGCCGTCATTGTTTTTTTCTATCACAGATACCGCAATTTCACGCATACCTATTTTTTTCGACTGCAACAATCCGACAATATCATCATGCCAATCTACAGAAATACTGTCAGTAACGGCTTCCCTGACTTTCTTGCTTGTATCACCGGTAAATGAAAGAATCTGCGGTTTGTACTTATCACGGTCAGCGAGGGCGAGGGCTTTAACGTACATCCAGCGTGCAGAAACCGGCATATCCCTGACATCCGTATTTTCAAAATCTGTTATTCTTTTTGATAAAGCCTGTGCAAAATCAGCCCATTTACTTTCAGAAAGATATAAACTGTCAATTATTTCGGCGATTTTCCGGAGAACATCTGTACTGTTTTTAAGAGTTTCCAGAAGAATACCTATAAATTCTTCCGGACTGTCTGCTATTGTAAATTCCGCACTATTACGGATAAAATAGTAAGTATTCCACGCATTCATAAAAGCCATGACCGTTATAACACGTTTCATGAAATCGTCAAGCCCGAAAGCCTCGATATAACCGTTACAATTAAACCCTCTGAACTCTATAATTGTATCTTCAACAGTCGGTTTTATATCATAGAAATTACCGCCTTTAAGAAGATATTTTCTTATATCGTTCTGTGAATTTTTATCTTTAAAACATTCACTTAAATTCTTTGAGACAATCCGTTGTATCCTTTCTTTGAGAGCGTTTTTATCAACATCGCAATCCGGCTTTACTTTCAGTAAGATTTCATGCATATTATCGGCAACCTTTATATCCTGTACGGAATCAAGAGTAGTTTTATACAGGTCTGTATATTCCAGAGCGAGTGTTTCAAAGTGTTTCACGATACATTCTGAAATATCGTCTTTCAGAAAATCTTTCACCATAAATTTTATATATTTGGTAGTGATGCATTCCGGCGTATTTATTATGAGGTTTAAAATTCTGCTTACGTCGGGAAGTTCAATATTTGCAAACTTCACAACAGAAAAAGCATATATTGCATTCTTTCTGAAAATATTTTTAAGTTCGTCGTCAAAATACGCACCCTCACCGATTGCTATTAATATATAAGTATCTGAAATTTTTTTATCCGAAACGATTTCCTTTATGTACCGTACAGCCTTTAAAGCAATCGGATTATTTTTATCCTGCTCCGGAATCTGATTCAGAGCCTTTGCACATAATAACGCTTTTATTTCCGGACGGTCTGCAAACTCGACGGCATCAACGCATATTTCAGCGGATTTTATTATATTTTTATTTTTATAAATATTTGGCAGTGACATATAAACCGCATAAGAACAGGCTTCCGCCTTATCGCCGTATCTTGACGAAAGAGCCTTTATAATTTTATTTTCATATTTTTCAATAGCATTATAATTATAGATAAGCCGGATAAATTCAAAAAAATTGCAACCTGTGAGAGCCTCCGATAATAATATATAACGTTCTAAAAGTTCCTCACTGTGTGCGGAAAGTATTTCCGATTTTACGGCTTTTTCCAGTTCATAAAGTAAAATATTGCTGTCAGATAAATTGTAACGTGGTATTCTGTCAAGAAGCGTGTTGTCTCTTTCTTTGGATATATCGAGGTATTCAAGTGCAATGTCAATGACAGCACTTTCGATTTTGTAGCCCTCGAGAGCCTTTGCGAGTTTCTGAAAACTCCTGTAACCTTGTGCAAAAAGCATAATTTAAATTCCTTTCATATTTGATAGTGATGTAATTATTTCAAGATTTTTCCTACCCTGTTTCATGTACCGGTATATATTATTCAGTTTCATAAGAATTTCCGTACAACCGGCATTTGTCTTATGGCGGTAAGATGTAGCATACTCCATGAAATCGGATATCATACGGCTGAAACCGTTCAGACCGTAATTAAATGCCATATTTTCAAGTTTATGGTCATTTTTAATATCCGCCTGAAGTCCGCTCCGGATAATTACAGTTATTTTTTCGTTCACGTCGTTGAAGAAATCAAGAATTTTTCCGGCATAACCGGCTATAACGTCAATATTCTCGAATTTTTCGGGAAGTTCATAAGGTTCAGCATATTTTTTTCTAATGAAGTCATAAATTTCAATCGGAAAAAGAGTAAGTTCACCGTCGTATATGTAAGCCGTCGCAAGAAAAACATAGTTTTTCTGTGGATTTTCAAGCATTTTATGACCGATCTTTTCAAGCAGTTCTATAAACTCCTTGTTTTCGGCGGAATACTTCGCACGGACTGATATTCTGTTACCGCATACATCTTCAATAGTAAATAAATACTGCTGTGAATATTTATCAAAAACACTTTCGATACACTTTTCAGGCTGTACGAAACACAATTTATCAAGTTCATTTTCCGTATTTTTTTCAGAAATTTCAATAGCAAGCTGTCGGAAATCCGTATAGATAAGTTCCTGTACCTCGTTGCAGTCAATGACGGCGTCATAAGAAGTGAGTACATTTGTTTCCTGAGATGTAGAAAGTTTACCACCACTGACTTTGGCATTTATAAGTACCATTTCTGAACGCATCATATTTTTCAGCGGAACGTCCATACCCCACACGGTAATATTACTATGATAATGTTTCATATTGTTATCATAGAAAGCGGGTCTCAAATCGGATACTGAAAAAAATTTCTGACTGTCGTTCAGGTCTAAATTAAGGAAGTAATATACTGAACCGGCATAATCTCCGGAAAGATTCCGCATACCTACAGGGAGCAGGGTTAATTTTTTACCGTAATTAACATACGTCTGCCGGAAAGTTCCCGATTGTCCGGATTTTATTGTGTCCGATAAAAGACCGGTAAGAATTTCAGTACAGTTGCAGAGTTCAGTTATAAAACCGTCCATGCTGAAAGACGCACGGCGTTCAATGCAATCCGAAAGAAGACTGCCGGTTTTCCTGAGTGAACGTTCAGCATCAGCCATTTTCAGTGCGTGACATCTCAACGCTGAGGCTTCCAGCATTTCCGGAAGACTTTCCGGAATACGTACAAGACCGTATTTTATAATGTTACTTAAAGTTTCAATGTACTGTTCTGTACATTCATGTATTTTTTCTGTGTCTTTTTCAGAAAGATATTTTTCTGAAATTTTTTCGGGTTCAGGTTCGGCGACTGTTTCTTCCGGAACTGTTTCCGGTGGCTCAGTATTTTCAATATCTTCAATGATAATATTATTTTTAAGTATAATTATTGCCCCGATTATATGCCGACATATTCCACGTGAAATGCACGTACATTTACTTTCAGCGATATTCGCACTTATAGTACAGACTTCGCCACCGGTACGGACTACCGCAGAATTTTCAAGTAAATCAAAGTCCGGAGTTTTGCCGGAAATATCTTTCAATGCTCTTTTGTACGTTCCGTTATTCGAGATACCTATAAGAAAATTTTCATCCATAAGGGAAAGAGCTTTTTTCAGGTCTTCCAAGAAAACACCTCCTGTTTTAAATATTAATTCATAATTGTTTTGTATTCAAACTATGAAATTATAGAAACCAATGGTTATGAAAAGTAAAAACCTAATGTAAATGTTAATGTTAATGAAAATGTAAATTTTAATTCATAATTCTTAATTATGAATTGTATCATGCAAACATTTTACCTATATAATCGCCTAACATATCGGGTGTCATAGCTCCGACAAATGCACCCATATCGGCGAGTTTCTGACCTAAAATCCTATCATAATCCGGTTTTGCGTTTTCGTCGAGAGCCGTAAGAAAATTAAGTTTCGCACCGCTCCCGATAATATTTCTGCTGACGTTCAATAAACGGTTTTCCCAGCCACCCTCATATAAATCGGTCACAACGATAACGCTTGTTCTTGACGGCGTACTTATAAGGGTTTCGCAGTAACTCAACGCACCGCCTATATCCGTACCACCGCCAAGCTGTACGCTCATAAGAACCTGTGCGGAATCGTCAGCCTCGTCGGATAAATCGATTATATTTGTATCGAAAATAATAAGTTTCACATCAGCGAACGGCAGATTTGATATTATCTGTGCCATTACCGCACTGTATATCACAGAACCCATCATTGAACCGCTCTCATCTATGGCGATAATCACACGCCTGTTATTGTAACGTCTGACACGATTGCTGAAATATATATTTTTCAGCATGATTTTCTGAGATTCGGTATCATAGTTTTTCAGATTCCGGCGGATAGTCTTGTTTATATCGAGATTCCGTGCGGAATGTACCGGACTGGAAGAATTTCTGTCAATCTGTCCATAAACCGAACGTCTGATATCGTTTTCAAGTTTCTGCCGTATATCGTCGGCAACCTGTCTGGCGATACGTTTAGCAGTTTCGAGTACCTCGCCTTTCATGAGATGTTTAAGTTGCAGAACGCTTTTCAGCAGATTCATATCAGGCTTCATGCTTTCAAGAACTTCCTTATCGGTAATAAGTTCTGTCATATCAAATTCTTCGAGGGCGTGTTTTTCGAGAACTTCCGCTGTCTGATTAGGAAACAGATTTCTTACTTTCGTAATCCACTCCGCCACCGTAAGAACGCTTCCGGCGAGACTTCCGGAACGGTCATCTGTCCGGACGTCGTCACCTTGCGAACGGCTGTAAAGAAAGTCAAGTAATTGTTCCATATCCTGAAAACTCTGTATTTCCCGACTATTTCCCCTGAAATCCAATTGTTTATCGGTGAGACTACCTAAAATAAGTCTCCAGCGATTAACGGCTGTGTGTTCGTAAGTATCCATTTTAAAAATAATCCGTTCGCACTTCAACTGAATATTTGTTCTTTTAATTATAGCACATTCCGGAAAAAATTTCAATATAAAAAAATTTTTTCTGAAAATTTTCCAGTTGTGAAAATTCTGAACATCTCACGTGTTATAATAATATTATCAAAAACAAGGAGGTTTTAATATGTCATATCCATCAGATGATTACAAGATGATTGTAAAAGGCAAGAAAAAAGACTGCTATGCTTTCAACGATGCTTTCAATGAATCAAACCATCATGATTATCAGAATATTTCCTATGAACGTGGTTCTGATGAGGATTATGAAATTTGTTTTGAGGGCATGGCTTATAGTTGTGACAACATTGCAGAACTTTCAGAAAAATATGGCGTTGATGTTATGTACAATTACACTGATGCCGAATACGGCAACGG
>JAAVHK010000067.1 GCA_014799765.1 Ruminococcus sp. | reverse complement strand
TATTCATTACTATACTTTTTATTGCCGGAAATTTTTCCTTAATAATACGACAAAGTCCGGCAAACTGTCGTGATACGTCTTTACGGACTATCAGACATAGCATTATCTCACCGGAGTACGTACCCCTACGAATATATATATGACGCATTATTCCTGTATGTGTACTTTCCGAATATACCGGTATTCTGTGTGAATTTACGTATTCAAGGACTGTTTCAAGAATATCACGGAAAATTTCAGGCTGTAACGGACAGTCAGTAACCGGTATCACTCTGTGACTTCTTTCAGCATAGAATCCGCATACTGCTTTACCGTCGACTACTGCAACCGGATACTGTGCCTTGTTTCTGTAACGGTCTGTGTTATCGGCTTTTATGAAGTCGGTAAATTCCGGATTAAGTCCGCCTATTCTCCTGAAAGCGTCCCGAACAATATCGTTTTTTATCTGACATTCAGCATCATAGCTGATATGTCTGAATACACAACCACCACATTTTTTGTACGCAGGACAGTCCGGAGTTATCCTTTCAGGTGAGGGAGTTATAATTTCGTCGACTATTCCGTATGCGTAACTTTTCAGGACTTTTACAATTTTTATTCTGCAAACGTCACCAACAGCGGTATCGGGTACGAAAACCGCCATACCGTCAATACGGCATACACCATTACCTTCGGAAGTGATACCGGTTATTTCGGCATTTATGAATTGATTTTTTTCAGGCATTGTATTATCTCCTCTTTTTTTGTCATGAGACGGTCAAAATCGCTTATGTACTCGTACGGAAATTTATAATTATGTATTCTGTTTATCCTGTTATCAGGATATACAAGTTTTGTAGAAGCTCCGCTACCTGCTCCGATAATGGTCTGTGTTTCGTCCATGATGTATATATTGTAATAACTTTCATAACCTTTTCTTGCGTATCCGATATTCTCCAGATTTCCGACGGTATTTTTCTGACGGTACATATAATATGGCTGATAATCATTATTCATGAGTTTTTCTATACTGTAGTCAACCATTTCTGCAACCGGATTGTATATATTTTCCTCACCCTGTGCGAATAAATTCGAGGAACGTTTTAAAGTAAGGGTATGTACGGTAATGCTTTCAGGTGAGATGTCAATAATTTTGTCGAGAGTATTCCGGAAACTTTCCGGTGTATCGTCAGGCAATCCGGCGATAAGGTCAGTGTTTATGTTCCGGAATCCCTCTTTTCTTGCCAGCTCATAGGCTTTTAACGTATCATCAGCGGTATGCCGTCTGCCTATTACTTTAAGTACATCATTGTTAAGTGTCTGCGGATTTATCGAAATCCTGTCCGCACCGTATTCCTTTATTATATGAAGTTTTTCCGCCGTAATGGTATCAGGTCTTCCGGCTTCAAAGCTGTATTCACGGATTTTATTGAGGTCAAAATTTTTCCGGACGCACTCCATAACAGTAAGTATATCTTCTGCCGGAATTGCACTCGGAGTACCTCCGCCGAAGTATATAGTATCAATTTCAGTACCGGTTTCACTTATTATACGGCTTATAATTTCCAGTTCCTTACACAGACACTGAACGTAATCGGGAATTAATTTTCCGGCTGATTCTATCGAGTGCGATACGAATGAACAGTAACTACATCTTGACGGACAGAACGGTATCGAGATATACAGGCTTACGGCTTTACGGTTAATATTTTCAACTATCGGCAACTGATTTACTGCTGTATCGTATGCAAGTTTTAACTTTTCGGGTGAGAGTTCGTATTTTTCAGTGAGTATTTTTTCAATTTCCGGAAAATTTTTCCCTTGTGCGAGAAGTTCTGTTACTTTCTTTACCGGACGTATACCTGTCATAAGCCCCCACGGCGTATTTACCTTGATTTTTTCCTTGAGAACATGATATATAATCCGGCATAATTCGTGTTCAGTGTACTTGTCGTCAGTGGTGGGGATATTCCTTTCACTATGAAAAGTTTCGCCGTTTAACTTTATATCCGTATAGATTTTTCCGGTTTCCACACCGGCAACTACAAAATCGTCACCGGTGGCATTTTGTATATCGTCGGAAAACTGAAATTTTCTGGTCGGAAAGAACATTTTCAAAGTTGATTCCGTTTCGTATTTAAAAGAATTGCCGATTAATATAACCGGCATTTTAATAAGATTATTCATTATTTTCTGAAGCTCCTGAAATATGGATTTGATTGTTTTTCGTATTCAAGTTCTGTATTGTCGCCATGACCCGTAAGAACTTTATAATTTCCGTCAAGATTGTACAGTTTTTCAAGTGATTTCAGCATCATTTCCGGATTACTTCCGTTAAAATCGGTTCTGCCTATCGAACAGCAGAAAAGAGTATCTCCGGAAAATATGACATCATCACAGATATAACATACACTTCCCATAGAGTGTCCGGCAGTATGCATGACCCTGAAATTATAATCACCGTCGGAAATAATATCGCCGTCGTGTACTACTGTATATTCGCTTACAGGATTGAACGGCATACAGGAAATAAGGTCAGCCAAAGAAAGTCCGGAACTGTTCAGCATAGGAGCATCATTTTCATGTATGAAAACTTCCGCACCTGTTTTTTCAACGATTTCCGAAACACCGTTCATATGATCGTAATGTCCGTGTGTGAGAAGTATTTTACTTAATTTAAGTTTTTTCATGGTCAGAAATTCGGATAAAAGACGTGCATTTCCGCCAACGTCCACGGCAATACACTGATTCGGTGCAGTTTCGGCAATAAAGCAGTTTGCACGGAGTTCGCCAAGCTGTAATGTATGGATTTTCATTTTATTTCCTCCTTATGTGGCAGAACGTTCCACGGATATTACACCGGAAATTTTTCTTATTTTATCAAAAAGACGTTTAAGTTGTTCGATATTTGATATTATTATTGTACTTTCAAAAAGTGCGTTGCCGTTTTTCAAGGCTCTTGAAGAAGAATGTACAATCGGTATGCGTGCGTCGTAGAGAAGTTCAGTAATGTCATGTACAAGTCCTACACGGTCAATGGCTATAACCTCGAAACTTGTATGAAGCTGTACCGGTTTTTCGGCGTTCCACTGTACTTTAATCCATCTTTCGAGTTCTTCCGGAATATTACGTCTGACCGCTGAAACATAGTTTGTACATTTTGTTGTATGTACCGAAAGTCCGTAACCTCTCGTGATATATCCTACAATATCGTCCCCCGGAAGAGGATTACAGCATAATGCACATTTATAATTTATACCGTTCACGTTGTCGAGAATAACGCCGTCCTTTACGGAATCACCGGAAACGACTACCGGAGCAGGTATTTTTCTGTCTGTGCTGTCGGCGTACATTTTTTCATATTTGTCTTTAAGTCTGGGAATGATATTCACAAGCTGGATACCGCCGTAACCTACAGATGCATAAAAATCTTCAAGAGTTTCGCAGTTGTGTCTTCTGAGGTCTTTTCCGAAAAACTCTGTATATTTTGATTCCGGAATGTTTATACCGTTTTTCCTGAACTCTATTTCAAGTCGGGTACGTCCTTCTTTTATATTTTCTTCACGGCGTTCATCTCTGAACCATATGCGGATTTTAGACAATGCATAATTAGTCTTTGCGATATTCAGCCAGTCACGGCTGGGACCTTTGTTTATATCTTTTGAGGTTATAATTTCACATATATCATCGTGGTGCAGTTCCGAACTCAAAGGCACTAATCTGTTGTTTACTTTCGCCTGTATAGCTTTGTGTCCTACTTCCGTGTGAATTTTGTACGCAAAATCGATAGGAGTTGCACCGATAGGTAACATAATTCTTTTTGCCTTAGGGGTGATTATTGAAATATTATCCGGTGAAAGTTCCATATTTATAATGGAAATTATTTCTTCAGGGTCATCAGAGGCTTCACAGGAATCAATTATTCTGCTTATCCATGAAAGGTCTTTTTCGCCTTTACTGTCGTTCATGCTGAGTTTATATTTCCAGTGGGCTGCAAGACCGTATTCGGCTACCCTGTGCATTTCCCACGTTCTTATCTGGACTTCAAACGGTACGCCCTCTTCACTCAGGACGGTAAGATGTATAGACTGATAGCCATTTGATTTAGGATTATTAATATAGTCTTTTGACCTCGAAGAAATAGCCGGATAGTCCTTGATAATGTCGGACATTGCTATGAAACATTCTTCTCTTGTATTTACTATAATACGTAATGCATATCTGTCATAGATTTCCTCGAAGTTCTTATGTTTTTTATAAATCTTGTTCCATATACCGAAAATACTTTTAACACGTCCCTGAACCAAAGGTTTTTCAGCATAATGCCTTGTAGTATCGAGATATTTTTCAATATCGTTCTTGGTTTTTTCGATAAATGCATTACGTTCTTTCATGTCATTGTTGAGACGTTCTTCAATTTCAAGGTAGGAAGACGGTGAAATATAAAAAAACGACAGGTCTTCAAACTGGTCTTTAAGTTCGTTCATACCGAGACGGCGTGCTATCGGACTATATACATTTTTTGTTTCATAAGCTATGCGTTTCTGCTTTTCCGGTGAACAGTATTTAAGAGTACGCATATTATGGAGACGGTCAGCCAGCTTGACAATAATCACACGTATATCTCTTGAAGTTGCAGTGAGAATTTTTACTATAGCTTCGGCTTGTTGTTCACTTTTGGTCATATCGTTCATTTTTTTCATTTTTGAAACGCTGTCGACGATAAGGGCAATATCAAGACCGAAATTTCTTCTGAGGTCTTCAAATGTGGTGTCGGTATCTTCAATTACGTCATGGAGCAGGGCGGAACATATTGCATCGGTATCCATTTTTAATTCAAGCGTTATATAAGCTACTGCCAGAGGGTGTGTTATATACGGCTGTCCGGACGAACGTTTCTGACCTTCATGGGCTTTTTTTGCGAAGTTATAGGCGGAAATTATTTTACTGAGGTCATATTGTGTATCGTCGTCCATAATTTTCTGAATAATCATATCTATAGTGAAATTATCTTCATAACCCCTGATACTTACAGGAACGATTTCATTTTCAGAATTATTTTCAGATTTTCCGGAATCCATAAAAAAATTCTCCTTTCGTGAATAGTATTCGGTAATTATATTATCTGCCGTTTTTTTTCATGAGGGCAGAAATTACAGGTGCTGAATAAAAATCCGATTTTTTGTTTGTCACGGTCTTTTTTATGACGTTATCGGAAGTTGAAACTGTTATAATACCAAGCTGTCGGAGTGCCTCGACTGCAAAAAGAAATTTACAGTAGCTTATCTTCGGACTGAATTTCATGAAAAGTTTATCGGAAGAAATACCTGCTCCGGATATTGATTTATAAATCATTACTGCTTCTTCACGTGTCGGAAGCATTGCAGAATAATAATTTTCCGGAAGTTCTTCACCACGCATGAAAGATTCAAATATTTCACGTCCGGTAAAATATTTACTCTGATTGAAACCATGTGGTCTTATATCCTGAACGTAAATATCAATACTTGTTTTTCCGTTAAATTCTTTTATACCGAGTTTAACTATCATGTCGCAGACGTCGCCTGACTGTACTATGAGAGAATCCGGAGATATTAAAAATGAAACTGCTTCAAAACTACGTCCTTCGAGTTCAAAGCGTAACCTGATATATTTTCCGGCAGAAAGCGGTATAACTTCATTTATCAGGGCATTTTGTATGATAAAATAAGGTCTTTCATTACCCTCTCCGTATGGTTCAAGTAGTTTAAGTTCATTGACGTTTTTTATATTAATCATTCCGGCATTAATCACGGCATTTGCACGTAACGTAAAAACAGGCATTTTCTTATGATTTTCAAGGGCATATTCTTCAAGAAGATTTTTAAAATCTTCGGTTCTGCCGGATTTTATCGTGAATCCGCCTGCACTTTTATGACCGCCGAATTTTTCAAGCGTTCCGGAAGCGTATGTAAGAGCCTCAAAGACTGAAAATTCACCGAAAGCACGGGCAGAACCTCTTATTTCACCGTCTTCTGATTCCGTGGCTATGAAACACGGTTTGCCGAAATGTTCTTCAATGCGTGCGGATACAATGCCTATAACTCCGTGATGCCAGCCCTTACCGCATATGAATATTACTCTTCCTCGTACTATTTCGGGTTTCTGGTCTGTAATCCTGTATATCTCATTTATTATTATATTTTCTTCATTTTTTCGTTTTGCGTTGAGTTCGTCAAGGTCTTTAGCCATTACAAGTGCGGTGTCATAATCCTCACACATAAAAAGTCTCACAGCATTTTTCGGAGAACCAAAACGTCCGGTAGCGTTTATGCGTGGTGAAATACTGAAACCTATTGTATCAGTACCAACCATTTTTTTAATCTTG
>JAAVHK010000066.1 GCA_014799765.1 Ruminococcus sp. | reverse complement strand
GACTTAATTTCATTATTTAACACTCCTGTATTTTTTATTATATTATATCATAAAAGAATACACTATGCAATGATTTTTCATGGATATTTTTACTTTTAATATTGTTTTCTGATACGGTTATAATAATTCTGCGGAAGTAATCCGCAAATTCTCAGAAAGAAATCAGACTATGTTAAAAAAAATATTTCCTGCTATGGCGGTCATGACAGCCGGACTTGTTCCGTGTACTTCGGTGTATGCTATTGACAATACAAAGATAGGTTACGGACAGGGCACGGCGACAGACAGTAAAAACCGTCCCACTGATGCACTCGCATTCAATGACAGATTCGCTGACTATGGAGCTTCTGCAATATCACCTGACGAAAACCGGATTATTATAACTTTTGACCAGGGTTACGAAAACGGCTATACAGAAAAAATTCTTGATACGCTGAAAGAAAAAAATGTCAAGGCAATATTCTTCCTCACAGGTGACTACGCAAAAAAAGAAACAGCACTTGTTAAACGTATGATTGAAGAAGGTCACGTATTAGGCAATCACGGCATGAAACACGCAAGTTTACCGACTTTATCCAAAAAACAGGCGGAAGAGGAAATAATGTCACTGCATAACTATGTACTCAACAATTACGGCTATGAAATGCAGTATTTCCGGTGTCCGTGCGGTGAATATTCCGAACAGGCACTTGAAACCGTTCAGAAATGCGGTTATAAAACTTTATTCTGGAGTTTCGCATACGTGGACTGGAAAACAGACAGTCAACCCTCGCCGGATATGGCAGTTCAGAAACTTACAGATTCCGCACACGGTGGTGAAATTCTACTTTTGCACTCCGTATCCTCGACTAATGCAGAAATCCTCGGCGACGTGATAGACAATTTCAGGGAACAAGGTTTCACAGTATAACACAAAAAAATTTCCGGACGTTTTTTATGACGTCCGGTTTTTTTAGTTATTATTCATGTGAATTATTTTCAGAATTACTGTTTTCTGTGGTACTTTTAATTAACGGTTCACCATCATTAAGAATTTTAATTTCTTCTTCAGTATAATTATCTACATATATACGATATTTTTCTGCTATATCCATATATTTATTGCCAATATTTTCATCTCTTTTTATAATAATTTCATAATATTTATTAAATTTTTTTCTTAATATTGATATTATTAACATCCATGTAAAAACTATAATTAAAAGTAATATAGTTTCACATATCAAATTGTTTTCTAATTTATTTATATCTATATAATATGAAAAAAATGAACATAGTTTTTTGGATAACGGAAGAAACGCACATGAGGCTAAAGTAAGACATTTTAATTCATTTAATTGTAGAGAATGAAAATTGTCATATAAATCAAAATTAAAATGATAGCTTGTTTTTACTTTTTGAATTTCATTCATTATGAATTTTTCTTTATTACTTATAGTATTAAATATTAGCTCAGAAATAATAATATCAAAAACTATTGAAATAATAAAATTATTAAAAATATTATTTGTCGATATTAAATGAATAATAATAGCATATATAACACTAATAAAAAAATCTTTTATTAAATTCTTTAATTTTATCATAATATTCTTCTTTTTCTATTCCTGATAATTTATTATTCAGCTGGTGTATCTATGAACGGTTCAGCCGGTTCATTATACTGCGGAGTATCGTATGACAGTGATGTTGATTCAATGTCATCGAGGTCAATGTTTACCAGCATACCGTTATCACTGCCGGTAACTTTAGGAAGTACACCATTCCATTTCTGAATCTGCTGATAGGCTATTACCTTAGGTGTAAGCGATTTTTCAAGAAGTTCATTGGCGTCGGCATTAGCCTGAGCTTCTGCCATGATAGCTTCTGCTTCTGCCTTGGCGGAAATAACTTTCTTTTCAGCCTCTGCATTTGCGATAACAATTGCCTGCTCCTGTTCTGTCTTTGTCTTTAAGAGGTTCTGTTCGGCAACCTGTTTGGCTTCGATAGCGTTATTGAATTCTTCGGAGAAGTCAAAATTTACTATATTGAATTTTTCTATGTAGATTCCGTAACCGTTCAATTTGGATTCAAGAGCGGATTTTACGTCATCTGCAACTGTCTGACGTTCCGTAATAAGCTGTTCAGCGGTATAGTTGGCTGTTGCGGACTTGAAACATTCCTGTACTACCGGAGTTATAAGAATTGTCTGATAGTCAACACCTACATTCTGATACATATCCGGCGATTTGTCGGAAATAAGCCTGTAGTTTACTGCTAATGTACTGCTTACTGTCTGTAAGTCTTTCGATACCGCTGAGGCTGGTGTTTCGTATACCTGAATCTTATTGGACATATTTTCCACCGACTGCACAAACGGTATCTTGAAATGTGCACCTTCCTGAAAAGAAGTCGCTGAAACTTTACCCATAGTCAGTACCACGCCGGTATTTCCGGCAGGAACTATGGTCAGTGATGCACCTGCTACAGCCAGTACTACTATAGCTGTAACAACCCATTTAAAACCTCTGAAATTTCTTTTTACAGAACCGTCTGTATTTAATTCATGTATTCTTGCCATAAAAAAATCACTCCTTATTGTTTGTACCGTTCATTTCAGTAAGTACCACGTCAAGAACTTTTTCCATTTCGTTCTTAAGACATGAACTTCTGTAGCCCATTACCATTATGAACATTGCGTTATGTAGTTTGTACTCGTCAGAACGGATATGTATTTCATGTGTACACTGACTTAATTCACGGGAAATAAGTTTCTTTACCGTACCGGCATCAAAAGCCCCCTCGTCTTCCGCCGTAAAGATAATCCGGCACAGAATATTATACCATACATCATCGTCAATTATGTCGTCGGAAGTGTCCTCGACGTCGCCGTTTACGTACTCCATAAGACGTGCTATGTCTTCAAGTTTCATGGAGTTACGCAACATATTTATGAGTAAAATTCTCTGAACCTGTTTCCGTGAGTACTTCTTACCCTGTGTACCGGCAACCCATCCACGCTTTATCCAGTTCTGGATAGTAGAGCCGGTAAGCCCTGTAAGTTTACATAACTGCGATAATGTCAGTCCGCCTGTTGCTTCGAGTACCGGCGATATTATGGAAAATGCTTCTTCACGAGCCTGTTCACTGAATTTAAGTGTAGTTCCTGGAATATATCTTTTCAAGTTCTTAATCTCCTTTCATGTGATGATATGATTATATCATAAGTTCATATGAACTGCAAGTCTTATCTTCTGACGAAAAAACAGATTTTTCCGGATTTTTTATAATTTATCATTAATTTTCTTATGTTTCCGTAAAATTTCGTCATGAATCATGATATTGACATCATATGGGAATCTTTTTTCAAAAAGCAGTTGAATTTTTCTGTAAACTGTGTTATACTTTAAAAGCAGACGTTTTTTTTAAATAATCCGGCGAGACAGTCCGCCGAAACAGGAGGGTAAATTTTTATGAATATTTCCAATGTATTTTTTACAATGGCACAGTCCACTGAGGTCTCACAGCCGACGCTTTTTCCGTTTCCTATGGGTCTGTACGTAGTTTTCTGTATTATAGCAACTGCATTTTTTGTATTCAGGTTCGTGAAAGAAAAACAACCGTATCAGATTATTATGGCTGTTGCAATACCGCTTTCACTGCTGATAGGATATTCCAACGGAAAGACACTTTTCTATATCATGGGAATAGTTGAAGCTGTATTGCTTTTATCGGCTTTTGTAAGTGCTTTGATATGCAGTAAGAAAAAACCGGCTGAAATTCCCGAAGAAACACCTATTAAACCTGAGGAGGAACAACAATGAAAATAGCTGTCCTTGACTGGTACACCGTAAATATAAGCGGTGATATTTCAACAGTACCTCTCGAAGAACTCGGCGAAGTTAAAATAATTCCGCTTACGTCTCCGGAACAGACCGCTGAAAATATCGGAGATGCTGAAATAGTCCTGTGCAATAAAGTCATGATTACAAGGGACGTACTGGACAGATGTAGTAATATAAAGTATATAGGACTTTTTGCAACCGGTTACAACAATATTGATATACAATACGCCACAGAAAAGGGTATAACAGTATGCAATGCCGGTTCATACTCCACCAACGCCGTAGCACAACAGACTTTTGCGTATATTCTCGACTGGTCTAATCGCATAAGGGATTACGATACAGCCGTTAAAAACGGTGAATGGGAAAAATTTCCGTCATTTTCGTATTTTCCGATACCCATGACCGAACTCACCGGAAAAACCCTCGCAATAGTGGGATATGGTTCAATAGGAAAGAAAGTAGCAGAAATTGCCACAGCTTTCGGAATGAATGTAGTAATAAGCACACGTACTCAGCCGGTGGGCTGTCCGTATGAAGTCACTGATATGATATCCGCTGTGGAAAAAGCTGATTTTATTACGTTTCATTGTCCGCTGACCGACAAGACCAGAGGCATAATAAATGCTGAACTTCTTTCTCATATGAAGAAATCTGCTGTACTTATAAATACATCTCGTGGCGGAGTAGTCGTTGAAAAGGATTTAGCGGAAGCACTCATTAATAAGAGTATAGCCGGTGCGTATCTCGATGTACTCGAAAAAGAACCAATGTCACCGGATACGCCATTGAAAAACGTTCCGAACTGTGTAATAACTCCGCATACTTCGTGGGCATCTCTCGAGACAAGAAGCCGGTTAGTAAATATAGTATGCGATAATATCAGAAACTGGTTAAACGGTACGCCCACAAACAAAGTAAATTAAAAGGAAAGATTTGATTATGAGAAATATTTCTGAAAAAAAGAGAATAGTTATAAAACTTGGTACTTCAACACTCGCACATAAAACGGGTAAATTAAATATTCGTCGGATGAATAATCTTGTACGTGTAATATCAGATTTGCATAACTCCGGACGTGAAATTATTATAGTATCGTCGGGTGCGGTAGGTCTCGGAGCAGGTAAACTCGGATTATCCGGCAGACCTAAGGACACCCGAATGAAACAGGCGGTAGCATCTGTAGGACAGTGTGAGTTAATGCACATCTATGACGATATGTTTGAAAAGTACAGCGTAACAGTGGGACAGATTCTTCTGACAAAGACCATTATAAGCAATCCTAATCACTGCAATAACTTCCGGAATACCGTTGAGACACTCATAAGTATGGGAGTTATACCGATAGTCAACGAAAACGACACAATCGCCATTGACGAACTGGAGCTTGAAATAGGTGAAAATGATTCGCTGTCGGCACTGGTAGCGGAACTGGCTGAGGCTGATTTGTTACTGATATTATCCGATATTGATTCCCTTTACGACGATGACCCACGTACAAATCCGAATGCAAAACCGATAACTTACGTTGAAAAAATAACTCCGGAAATAGAAAAAGTAGCAGGCGGAGCAGGTACAAATTTAGGTACGGGCGGAATGTCTACCAAAATAAACGCCGGTAAAATAGCATCAAATGCCGGTATAGATATGGTTATCATGAACGGCAAGAATCCTGATTTACTTTACGACTTATTCGAGGATAAGGAATTAGGTACATTTTTCAAGGCTTGATATGAATAAGAAAAATGAAAAAATTAAATCATTACTCGGTATTGTTGCGGTATTTGTTATAGTAATCGGCGGACTGTTTATTCTTGGTGGTGACTGGTCATTATTACATGATACAAAGTACTATTTTTTCGGTAAGAAACGTATCGCCGAAATGGAAGAAATGTTCGGAATCGAGGTCACGGACGATATACATTTAAAAGAGTACAGGGAATGTAGTTGGCTTAGTTTCGACTATGTTCTTAAAATAAATCAGATAAACAGTTATACCGATTTTTTACGGAATAACGTAAAAAGTACGGATATTTCAGAACCTTTATTCGATGACCGTTCAGAAAAAATGGTATATTATAATTATAAGTGGCAGAACGATACAGTATATATTTACTTTCTGCGACAAAGAGACAATACATATCTTGCAGAATTAAGGATAGTCAGATAAAAATTTTTTATGAGGTGATATTTATGAATTACACAGAAACACTCGGCTTTAACGCCAGAAATGCAGAACCGGCAATATCTTCCGCACCGACAGTACTGAAAAACAAGGCACTTTCCGCAATCGCAAAGGCACTTACTGAAAATGCAGACCTGATAATTGCCGAAAACGCAAAGGACTTACAGAACGCCAAGGCAAACGGTATGTCACAGGCTATGCAGGACAGGTTAAAACTCGATGAAAAACGTATAGCCGGTATGGCACAGGGTGTCAACGAGATAATCGCACTTAATGACCCTATCGGTCAGATTATAGATGGTTTTGTACGTCCGAACGGTCTGCGTATAACAAAAACAAGAGTACCGTTAGGAGTAATCGGCATTATTTTTGAATCGAGACCGAATGTAACAGTAGACGCCGCTACATTGTGTCTGAAAGCCGGAAATGCCGTCATACTGAAAGGCGGTAAGGAGGCTATAAACTCAAATAAATGTCTCGGAGCTATTATGCGTAAGGCTCTCGAAGATACCGGACTTCCGGCGGATATAATACAGGTTGTGGAAAATACCTCACGTGAGACCACCAACGAACTCATGAAATTAAACAAGTATCTTGACGTACTCATACCTCGTGGCAGTGCCGGACTTATTCAGGCTGTCGTGAATAATGCAACAGTTCCGGTAATCGAGACCGGTACAGGAAACTGTCATGTATATGTCGACGAATCTGCAAATCTGGAAATGGCTGTCGATATTGCAGACAACGGCAAGACACAGAGACCATCGGTATGCAACGCCATTGAAAGTCTTTTGGTACACAAGGACTGTGCTGAAAAATTTCTGCCTATGATTGCGGAACGTTTCAAGGCACACGACGTTAAAATATACGGTTGCGACAGAACTATTGAAATACTCGGCGACGGTATCGAAAAGGCTACCGATAAGGAATATGCTACGGAATTTCTTGACTATGTCATTTCCGTAAAGGTAGTCGAGAACGTTGACGAGGCAATAGCACATATAAGAAAATACGGTACACATCATTCAGAATGTATCGTTACGAAATCTCTTGAAAATGCTGAAAAATTTCAGAAAGAAATTGACGCTTCCGCAGTATACGTCAATGCCTCGACGAGATTCACTGACGGTGGTGAATTTGGTTTCGGTGCGGAGATAGGCATTTCCACACAGAAACTACACGCAAGAGGTCCTATGGGTCTTACGGAACTTACTACAGTAAAGTATCTTATTAATGGTAACGGACAGATACGCTGAGGGGGTTGACGTATGAATAAAACTCAGGACGAAATAAAAACACAAAGTAATCCGAAACCTATAAAGAAGCTTAAACCTCTGAAACCGTTAAACACTTCCGCAAAACCGTCTGAAAATAAAGAAAAATCCGATAAAAAATCCGATACAAAAAAAACTGAAAGTAAAAAATCAGATAAACCAAAACCCGAAAACAAAAAGTCGGAAAACAAAAAACCCGAAAGAAAAGGTTTTTTTGAGAGCGTGAAAGATATGATGTATGCTTCCGCTGACGACGATGCAGAAGAAGAAACGGAAAATAAATCCGAAGAAATTCCCGAAGAAAAAAATTTTACAATCGAAACAATAGAGGAAGATACTAAAGCTACTCTCGAAAATATAAGCGAAGTCCTTGCGGAAATAAACGACGAACTCCCGACAGACAAACCCGAAGAAACAGTAAAAAAAGAAGTAAAAGAAGTAGAAAAAAAATCACCGGAGCAGGTAAAAAAACCTGAAAAAAATAGCAATAATAACAGTAATCGTAAAAAGAAAAACAAAAATAAAAACAAGTCTCAGCAGAAAAATAATTCCGCCGATAACAAAAAAACGGAAGAAAAACCTGAAAAAATTCCGGAAGAAAAACCGGAAGAACCTGAAAAATCTGAAACTGTCAGAACTCCGGAAGAAGTACCTGTGAAAGAAGTTCCGGTGGAAACTGTACCAGAACCGAAAGAAGATTATACTTTCATAAAGATGTTGTGTGTTACTATTCTGGCATTGGTTCTGATAATCGGTATAAGGTCATGTGCAAGCGGAAAGACTTCTTCAGACGACAAGTACAGAAAAGCAATATATCCGGCAGTAATCACGGATATAAATTCATTTGAAAATCCGTCGGAATTGCCGGTCAGTCAGATACTGAGTACTGCTGTATGGTCGGTCATAATAGACAATGAAAAACTTTCGGCATATCCGCAACGTGTCGACGATATGGCAATCATACCGGCAGAGGATATCGAAAAATACGCCACAGAAATTTTCGGGGAAGATATTCCGGAACTTACACACAGTACTATACTTACATCTGATTCAAAATTCTACTACAATGATGAGGCAAACTCATATACCGTTGAAATAAGTCCGCATAATGTGACGTACACACCGAAAGTAACTTCCGTATCGAAAAAAAGCGGAAAATACATAGTTGAAGTGAACTACATAGAACAGCACCCTGAATGGATAGAAGATACTGTATCAAAGACCGCTGAATACGTACTCTCGAAAAACGGCGACGGCTACATGATTGAATCCATGCACGAAAAATCAAATAATACAGAAACTACTACTACAGAAACTACTGCTACGGAATAATTTAACACGCAGAACACAAAAAAATACCTTGCTTTTTACGTAAAAGCAAGGTTTTTTGTATTATTTGCTGTAATCCTTGAAACTGATATTCAAATCAACATCAGTTGCGATTCCTGGTACTTGTCCGTCGCTGGCGTACTGCCATATCTTGAAATCGTGGTAGTAAGTCGGTTCGTCTTCCTCGTCCTCAATGTATTCCGCAAGCCATAAATCGTACTGCTGTATTCTCGACAAATCAAGTTTGTAAAGTAATGTACTTGTATTCTGATAAATCATAGGTGTATAACCGGCTTCCTTTACACGTTCGCAGAAAGCTATACAACAATCTGTGAGGGAGTCCGTGGAAATCGAATCTGTACGGGCATAGTCTTCATAGATAATTTCCCAGTCGAATACAACCGGATACGTTATATTGAATGGTTTTATACATTCAATGACAGCATCGGCTTCCTTTATAGCCTCCTCAACTGTAAGTGCCTGTGAAAAGAAGTATACACCTGTATGAACACCGGCACGGTCAGCGGAGTAGAGATTTTCCTTGAATCTGCTGTCATATATGATACCGCCGTCAGCATAGGTACGGCAACCTACTCTTATGAAAGCAAAATCAATACCGAAATCCTTAACCTGTTTCCAGTCTATGTAACCCTGAAATTCAGAAACGTCTATACCGTCAATTTCTACTTCTTTTTCTTCGTCCGGAAGTGCTGTCGGTTCTTCGTTGAAAGCGTAGCCCTCTTTAGACATTGTTGTTGTGAGCGGTACAGTAGTAGTTGTAGTAGTGGTGGTAGTGAATGATGTTGTAGTAGTAATATCTCCGGACGGCATTTCACTGCTGATAATATTATCCGTGACAGCCTCAACGGACGGTGTTTCCGGTTGATAGGCAATTCCTGTACTGTAAGCCTGTTCTTTGGTTATGGTAGGTATGGTACTGCCTGTCCTGTTATGCACCAGTGTATACCATACAAGCGGAACAGCCAGTATAACTATCAGGACAGTTTCAATAATAGCTATAGTCTTTATTTTTTTATTATCATTAAACATTTTTTCCTCCTCTATAAAAAACACTGCTTTTAATATAATATCATATTTCAGCGTATTTGTAAACAGTTTACGAAAAAAATTTCTGTTGACAATAATTTATAATTATGATATAATCAGCTTATTATAAAATGAAAGGAACGTTTTTTATGAAAACTGAAATAAAAAAGGTTGTATGCAGTGTATGCGGTACGGAATCCGAACATAAGGTAATAACAAAAATAGAGGATAATGGTATACAGGATATGGATTTGAGACCTGCCGGAGAACATCGTGATACAATGGAAATGTGGGTAATGGAGTGTCCGGAATGTAGGTATTGTAAGAGTACTCTTGAAAGTCCGCTT
>JAAVHK010000065.1 GCA_014799765.1 Ruminococcus sp. | reverse complement strand
TTTTCGAAGAAGTACTTCCTGAAATCCGCAGACACGGTACATACTCCGTCGCAACGGTCCGTATATCTCCGGATTTCCCGATACAGTTCGCAACTATATCATACGACGGAAACAAAGTTCTTACAACCTCGCAACTCGCACAGGCTTACGGTACGACAAATAAATCTATATCGCAGAATTTCAACCGCCACAGAAATCGTTTCATTGAGGGTACGCATTTCTACCGCCTTACAGGTAAGGAACTCCGGAACTTCAAGAACAATCCAAAAAATGTGGGAATCGTCAGCAGACAGACTTCAATTCTCTACGTATGGACGGAAGCCGGTTCGTTGTTACACGCAAAAAACCTCAGCACCGATAAGGCATACGAAGTATATGAGTACCTGCTCGGGAAATATTTCAGCACTCCGAAAACTGTACCGCCTTACAATGACCTGCTCCGTAAGTTTGACGAATTGTCAAGCCGTCTCGGAAAACTCGAAAGCAATTCAGATACTAAACGCCTTATGACCGTACATGGCAGAAGTCCGGACTGGCGTAAGGCTACACACTCTCTGATAAACCGCATAGCCATTGCAACAGATTCTGAAATACGTGACATCTATCTTGACATCTACGAAGAAATCGAGTTCAGAGCAGGTGTAAACCTGAGTCGACGGCTTGAAAATCTCCGTGACCGTATGTACGAAAGAGGAATACCGGAAAACAGAATCCACCGTCTGAACAACGTCGACGTTATCGCAGACGACAAAAAACTGACCGAAATTTATATAGCCGTCGTTAAGGAAATGGCGGTTAAAGACAACGTCAGCGGAAATGGGGTGAGTATATGACATTTGGTCAGAAAATAGAAACACGTCGCAAGGAACTCGGCTACACACAAGAGGAACTCGCAAAGCGTATTCAGACTACTCAGCCTTA
Source organism: Ruminococcus sp. (assembly GCA_014799765.1). Taxonomy (GTDB): domain Bacteria; phylum Bacillota; class Clostridia; order Oscillospirales; family Ruminococcaceae; genus Ruminococcus. Next base: position 14,942 of record JAAVHK010000065.1, on the reverse strand, counting down.
TATATCACGTCTCGAAAGAGGGCATTTCAAGCCGTCTTTTCAACGAATTGCCATAATTTCAATGGCACTTGGTATCAGCGTCGACTACCTCATTTTCGACGACAGAAAGGAAGTAAATATATGAAAAGATTACAGGAAACTCTAAGAAAACACCAGATGTGGTTAAACCACGAAAACGGCGGTGAATGTGCCGACCTCAGTTGGAAAGACCTGAAAGGTATAAATCTCACAGGTGTAAATCTCTCCGGTGCAGACCTCAGATATGTAAATCTTAATGGTATGAATCTCAACCATGTAAATTTCAATGGTGCAAATCTCACAGGGGCAGACCTTAGCGGTACAAATTTATACGATGCTAATTTTACTGATGCCTGGCTTATCTGTACCAATCTTTTCGGGGCAGACCTTACCGGAGCAGACCTCACCAACGCAAACCTCAGTTACGCAAATCTTATCAGTGCGAATCTCTCCGGTACAACAGGTCTCATGCCACAATGCGACTTTATCAGAAACAACTTTGAATCCACCACAGACGGCATAATAGCTTACAAGACTTTTGGAAAAAGTTATCCGCCACCTTTTGCATGGAAACTCGAAAAAGGTTCTGTAATCTCGGAGAACGTCCACTTTGACCGTACAAACAGTTTCGGTTGTGGTATCAACGTAGCACCGCTTGATTGGGTGAAAACACATTATCACGGCAAAATATGGCAGTTACTTATCCGGTGGGAATGGCTTTCCGGTGTGTGCGTACCGTATAACAGTACCGGTCAGATGCGTTGCGAACGTGCGGAACTTATCGGGGTTGTGTCTGAAACGGAGGGGCAGTCATGACCGACGACGAAAAAAAACTTATCCGTCAGGCACAGGCTCGTGACTACTACTACAACTGGGGCGGAAAAGAATATCATCAGATGTTACATAAAGCCTATTATCGTGAACACCGTGAAGAACGTATCGCTTATCAGAGGGCTTATTATCGACGCAAAAAAGCTGAACTTCAACAGAAAGAGGTGTCGGAAAATGCCACGTCTGAAGAAGTCTGAAAGGGAAAAATTTCTTGAATGCGTTTCCGAAAATCTCCGGATTTGTTGCAGAATCTTCGGTGCGGAAAAGATGTCGCTTGTGATGTGCGTATCCGTCCGGACTGTCTACGGCAGAATCAAAAAGCCAGCCGGATTCAACGCCGATGAACTTTTCAGACTGTCCGAATTTATGAACACCACTCCCGACAGCCTGCTCAGACCTCTCGATATTTTCGGCTCTGCGAAAGGAGGTGACACAACATGATTTACTTTTTGGCACTATGCGTACTTTTCGCCGTGACCGCCGTTTCTGTGACCGCTACCGTATGTGCGGTAATCGTGACGCTGACTGTCATGGAAGAACTTATCAGGAAGGTGAAGAAAAATGTTCACAGACGCTGAAAACCGTCAGAAATGGCTTGAAATCCGTCGTCAAGGTATCGGCGGAAGTGATGCAGGTACAGTAACCGGCATGAACCGTTACAAATCAAACGTCACATTATGGCGTGAAAAAACCGGTCTTAAAATGCCGGAAGATATTTCCGACAGACCGGCAGTTATCTTCGGCAAACAGGCTGAACAACATCTCCGTGAACTCTATAAACTGGAATTTCCCGAAAATACGGTAAAATACAGCGAGTTCGGAATGTACTTCAGCGAAAAACTGCCGTTCATGTTCGCAACCCTCGACGGTGAAATTACTACTCCCGACGGTCTGCACGGCGTACTCGAAATCAAAACTACCACTATCAGAAATCCTCTACAGTGGGACGATTGGAATGACCGTATCCCCGACAGTTACTACATTCAGGTACTGCACCAGTTAGCGTGTACGGGCTTCGATTTTGCCGTTGTTATGGCGTATATCCGCTATAATAAGGACGGCGAAAACCGTTCTCAGATACGGTACTACCATATCGAAAGACATCATGTCACGACAGATATTGAATGGCTACAGGAACAGGAAAAAAACTTCTGGCGATACGTGACGGAAAACAGAACTCCGCCACTGATTCTGCCCGAAATTCAGGGAGGAAACTAATGGAACTCACAACCGTAAACAAAACGTTTGAGTTACCGGTTGCAATAAGCAACTTCGAGGAACTCAGACAGGCTATTATGCCGAAAATCAGTTTTTATAAATCGCTTGTCGTGACGGAAGATACCGTAAAATCGGCAAAATCTGACAGGGCTGAATTCAATCGCCTCAAGAAAGCAATCGACGACGAACGCAAAAAAATCAAGGCTTGCTATCTTATGCCATATCAGGCTATCGAGGACGAATGCAGGCAACTCATTGACCTCATAGACGAACCTATTCAGGCTATCAACGGTCAGTTAAAGGCAATCGACGAACAGGCTTTACAGGGCAAAAAACAGGCTCTTGAAGAACACTTCCGGAGCGAAAATCCGCCGGATTTCATACGCCTTGAAGACATTCTGCCGGTCAGATGGAAAAACAAGTCTGAAAAAACAGAAAGTCTTAAAGCGGAGATTTCAGCGAAAATTTCTGTCATCAAAACCGATTTTACATATCTGAATAATATGTATTCGGATTCTCCGCACAGAACGGCTATACTCAGGAAGTTCACTGAAACTCTTGACAAATCGGAAACACTTTCCTATGCCGTTGAACTGTCACGCTCTGAAACGCTCTGCAAGCCCCCTGTAAGCGATTCCGGAGCAGGTAATGTAACTACATTGCCTGTCAGTACGGATAATGTCACAGGCTCTGTCAGTAGCTCTCAGACGGTCTCGGGTACTTTCCGTGTGACCTGCTCCGTCGGACAGCTACGTAATTTACGTGACTTCATGCGACAGACCGGCATAAATTTTGAAGTTATCAGGGAGGATAAGAAAAATGGTTAAAAATCAGATTGTACCACAGGGAGAAAAAGGCGAAAAACAGGAAAAAACAAGTTTTTCTGCCGTAATCAACAAACCGGCTTATCAGAAAGCCATTCTCAACGCCCTCAGCGACCACAAAGCCGTGAAACGTTTCACTGCTTCTATCGTATCAGCCGTGACATCAACACCACAGCTTCAGGAATGTGACCCGATGTCAATAGTTTCTGCCGGACTTCTCGGCGAAAGTCTGAACCTCTCACCGTCACAGCAACTCGGTCACTACTATTTTGTACCGTTCAAAAATAAAGCTACTTTCGTACTCGGCTACAAAGGCTATATACAGCTTGCAACACGTTCCGGATATTACCGTAAAATAAACGTTCTGCCGATTAAAAAAGGCGAACTCATCAGCTTCAACCCTCTCGAAGAAGAAATAAAAGCTGAAATAATTCAGGACGAAACCGAACGTGAAAACGCTTCTACTATAGGATACTATGCGATGTTTGAGTACCTCAACGGATTCCGCAAGGCTATCTACTGGAGCAGGCAGAAAATGCTTTCGTATGCCGACCGTTATTCAGCTAATTTCAGTCTTGAAGCGAACGGCAATAAAGTATCTTTCGCCGACTACGAAGCCGGTAACTACAACCGAAAAGACGAATGGAAATATTCAGGTCACTGGTACAAGGATTTTGACGGCATGGCTTGCAAGACCATGTTACGCCAGCTTATAGGCAAATGGGGTATCATGAGTATTGAAATGCAACGTGCCTATGAAGCCGATATGGGCGTGATTTCCGAAAACGGTAGCATTGACTATGTGGACGCTCCCACAGAAAAAACCGTTGAAACTCCACCTCCGGAAAAACCTGCTCCGACGGAAATTAAAGAAACTTACGAAGATTCAGACCAGTTCTCCACGATTATGAACAGCTAAGACAATTAACAATTAATAATTATAAATTTTAAATTTTTAATTATTTCAGGGCTTATACAACGGTTTTGTATTGAAAAAAGCCGTTGTTGAGTCCATTTATGAAGGGAGTGAAAAAAGTGCTGAAAAATGGATTTATCATAATTGACCGTTCGATAACACAGTGGCGATGGTATCATGATGCCAATACTTTCAGGGTGTTTTTTCACCTTATGCTTACAGCGAACTATGAAGACAAGGATTTTGAAAATATCACGGTAAAGCGAGGGGAGCGTGTAATAAGTTATTCTAAACTTGCGGTTGAATTAAGTCTTTCAGAACGTAACGTAAGAACCGCAATAAAGCACCTCAAAGAGACAGGGGAAGTGACAGTCAGAGCGTACCGTAAATTCAGCGTAATTACGGTAAATAATTACGATGAGTATCAGGCAGGTGACAGGCTACTGACAGACAACCGACAGGCAAGCGACAGGCAAGTGACACTCAACCGACAGGCAAGTGACAACAATGAAACAAAGATAAACAAAGATAAACAAAGCAACAAAGATAAACAATATATATCTTCGTCGGATAAATCCGACAGTGCGTGTGTTTCTGAACCTGAATCTGCAAAAAAGACTAAAAAATCAAAAACCCCCGAGTATCCGGAGGCTTACGGAAAAATAGTCTCTTATCTCAATCAGAAAGCAGGTACACGCTATCAGGCTTCTAACAAAGCTACTCAGAAACTCATAAACGCAAGACTTAATGAAAATTATACGGTTGAGGACTTTTTAACCGTAATAGACAAGAAATGTACACAATGGCTCGGAACAGACAGACAAGAATTTCTGAGACCGAGTACCCTTTTTGCATCAAATCATTTTGAAGAGTATCTCAATCAGGTTATCCGGCCACGTAAGCAGATAGGTCAGAACGGCATCGAGATAGAACAGACTTCGGGGGACGATACAGGTTACGATATTTTCAATCTTGAATTCGGAGGTTAAAAAATGGAAAACAACAAAAATGTTTTTGAAATTCTTATGGATAAGGTTTCAGAAAAAACAATGGAAAACAGTACGGTCAGCGAAACCGACTACGTGAAAGACGGTCTGCTTTACTGCGGAAAATGTCACACACAGAAACAGACGGTCGTGAACTTTCTGGGAGTTGAAAAAATACAGTACTGTATGTGCCGTTGTGAGACGGAAGCCGTTGAACGTGAGGAACAACTCATAAGGCAGTCTGAATACGACAGGGAAACAGAAGTCTTAAGGGATAAAGCGTTTCCGTTATGCCGTGATTTTTCGCCGTCTCTGCCACCGAGGGACGATATGAGAAAATGGACTTTCGCAAGCGATAACAATTCCAATCCGGAAATAATGCAGATGGCTAAGGAATACGCCAATAATTTCAGCGAATGTTTCAGAGAGGGTTTCGGATTCCTTTTTTACGGAAATATCGGCTCAGGTAAGTCTTATGTATCGGCTTGTATCGCCAATGCACTCGTTGAAAAGCGTTACCCCGTACTGATGACGACGATTGCAAATATAAAGAGCGATATTCAGAGTACTCAGGCGGTTTATGATTCACTCAACAGGCTGGCACTGCTGATTATCGACGATTTAGCAACAGAAAGCGATTCCGATTATACAGGCGAGATAGTATTTTCCGTGATAAACAACCGCATTTCAGCCGGATTGCCTCTGATAATCACAACCAATCTCACTAAGGAAGAACTGGCAAATCCTAATGATGTACGCTACAAACGACTTTTCAGCCGTATAAAGAGCAGATGTCTTCCGGTGAAATTCAATGGTTCTGACCAGCGTAGGAAAATAGCAGAAGATACTTATACAAAAATGAGTAAAATTCTTAATCTGAAAGGGGTAATCAGGAAATGAAAAGAATTACAGATGAGTGCGTAGGGTGTCCGGATTACTGCATAAACTGCGGTAGAAGACGTACAGTCCGCTACTATTGCGACACTTGCGGTTACGAAGACGAACTCTACAATCTCGACGGCAAGGAACTTTGCGAAGAATGCCTCTCAGAAGCCCTGTACGACACCGACACGGAAGACGGTATATGTGAGTGCTGTCACTGTGAGGACGTTATTTACACGGATTACGGACTGTGTATGACGTGTCTTTACGACGACTTGAAAATTATCGGAGGTCTGGACGATTGAACGGTTTCACTATTCATGCAAAACTGCCCTCACTTAACGAGGTAATCAACAAAGACCGTTGCAACAGATTTGCCGGAGCAGGTTTCAAGAAAGATACCGAGAAACTTATTTCACGGTACATAACAAAGGCTGTCGGGACAGGCGAATTACAGCCTGTTTCAGACCCTGTTACGATAAAGATTGACTGGTACGAAAAAACACGTCGTCGGGACGTGGACAACATTCAGAGCAGTCAGAAATTTATTCTCGACGCTCTCGTAAGTAACGGTGTACTCCCCGACGATAACCGGCGGTACGTGAAACAGATTTATCACGAAATCCACGACGGTGAGGAAAACAAGGTCTCCGTGACGATAGAAACGGAGGCGGTAACATGAAAGTACTGATTGCCTGCGAGGAATCACAGAGAGTATGTATTGCATTCCGTGAACGTGGTCACGAGGCTTACAGCTGTGATATTCAGGAATGTTCCGGAGGTCATCCGGAATGGCACGTACAGGTCGATGCACTCGGTTTAATAAACGGAAAATGCCGGTTTACCACTATGGACGGCAAGTGGGATTTGCTTATAGCTCATCCGCCCTGTACGTATCTCAGCGTTGCAGGGAACAAGTATATAAATGTTGAAAAATACGGTCAGAAAGCACTTGACGGACTTGAAAAGCGTGAACAGGCTTTGGATTTCTTTTGGAAGTTCTGTGAAGCTGACTGTGAAAGAATCTGTGTTGAAAATCCGGTAGGTTATGTAAACCATTATCTCAAACCTGACCAGATAATTCACCCATACTTTTTTGCCGGAAGCAGAAGCGATACTGAAAACTATCATATGAAACGTACTTGTCTGTGGCTGAAGAATCTGCCTTTGCTTGAATATCCGGACGTACTCCCGAAACCTGAAGCACATCACATACGTAATAACGGGAAAAAGGTTTATTTTGTGGAAAGCATAAGAAATCAGAAGCAGAGAAGCAGGACATTTCCAGGAATCGCAAAGGCAATGGCGGAACAGTGGGAAAATACGGAAATTCAGGAAAAACAGCTGTCTTTCTTTGATACGGAGGTGCCGGAATGAAGATAGGACTTCACGACAGCGAGGCGGAAACTCTCAGAAAAAAGACTTTTCCAAACTATGCATTAATGAAAATATCAGCGTGGCATAAGTCGCAGGGCGATACGGTTGAATGGTGGTATCCTTTAGGAGATTTTGACAAAGTCTATTCAAGCAAGATTTTTGACTTTACACCGGAAAATCCCTATTTACCACCGGAAACAATTCGGGGGGGAACCGGATATGATGTAAAGTCCGTACTTCCGGAAGAAACAGAAAATATGTTCCCTGATTATTCGATATATCCCGATTGTGATTACGCTATAGGCTACATAACCAGAGGTTGCCCGAACCTTTGCCGGTGGTGCGTAGTTCCGGAAAAAGAGGGTAATATCAGACCTTACCGGACGTGGAAAGAGCTTGTACGTCCGGACAGCAATAAACTCGTACTCATGGATAACAACATCTTAGCGTGCGAATACGGCGTAAAACAGCTTGAAAGTCTCATCGACAGCGGTTACGCCATTGACCTGAATCAAGGTATGGACGCAAGACTTGTAACAGATGATATAGCGGAAATACTGTCCTGTCTGAAATGGATTAAATACATACGCTTTTCGTGCGATACTATCGGACAGATACAAGCCGTCGAAAATGCCCTCTGCCTGCTCCGTAAGCACGGTGTAAAGCCGTATAAGGTGTTTATATACCTGCTTGTCACAGACGACATACACAACGCCACAGAGCGTGTGGAACGTCTTAAAAAATTCAGGGGCATAACGATTTACGCACAGGCAGAACGTAATGACCGGATGGGAATAGTTCCGAACCGTTTACAGCTTGAATTTTCGCAAAGATACATCTACAGCGGAAAATATCGTACTGAAACATGGGACGAATACTGCAAGCGATTGAACATAAGGGGGTGAAAAATCTTGAAGATAGTCATAAATGAAGAAAAACTACGTGAATATATGTTGCAGAACGGCGTGAAAAACTACAAACAACTGTGTCAGGAGTGCGGAATCAGTTACAGTGCCTTTGCGTCGTCGAAAAGTCGGAGGTATACTGTTTCAGCGGAAATCTACTGGCTTGTCGCTGACAGGCTACAGTGTCACGTTGAGGACCTACAGAAAATGACAGAATAAAACCGGACGGGCAGTGAAAAACTGTCCGTTTTTTTATGAATCTTTTGCACATCTGCAAAACAAATTGCTTGAAATATCGGGAAAAACATGGTATAATATAATTATTGATTAAGAATTATAAATTATGAATTATTGTTGAATCCGGTGATACCATGCAGATTATAATTAAAAAACTTACTGAAATAAGACCTTATGAGAATAACCCTCGGAAAAACGACAAATCGGTTGAAGCCGTCGCAAAGAGTATACGGACTTTCGGGTTCAGAGTACCGGTTGTGATTGATTCAGACGGCGTAATAGTAGCCGGTCACACGAGGTATAAGGCGTCTGAAAAACTCGGTCTGACGGAGATTCCGTGCGTTGTAGCGGATGACCTCACGGAAGAGCAGGTCAGAGCGTTCAGACTTGCGGATAACAAGACGGCAGAGCTTTCCGACTGGGACTTCGACTTACTCGACAGCGAACTTGACAGCATTACGGATATTGATATGACAGATTTCGGTTTTCCGGATAAAAATGATGTACAATTTTTTGACTTCATGGCAAATGACGACTTCATAAATAATAACTCCGACAATAAAAAAACATTCGATTTCACATTGGAAATACCTGCTGAATACAAACCTGCATTTAACCTGTATGTCAAAAAATTTGGGAAATCGAGAATACTTCAGATAGTGAAAGATGAGGTACTGGAAAATGCCTAAAAGTGGTTCTCAGTGCTGGTTATGCGATTTACCGGTAAGATACGACACATACGAAGGTTGTACGCATGACTGCAAGTACTGTTTTGTACGCCGGAAAAACAGTCTTGAAGTAAGAAAAGGCGAGTCTGTCGAATCGCTGAAACGTTTCATCAGTGGTGAAAGAAACAAGCTGACTTCATTCTGTGACTGGAATATTCCGTTACACTGGGGCGGTATGAGCGACCCTTTTCAGCCATGCGAAAAAGAGTACGGACGAAGTCTCGAAGCCCTGAAAGTTTTTGTGGAAACAGGATATCCTGTTGTAATAAGTACTAAAGGGAAACTCTGTATTGAAGAACCTTATTTAAGTCTGATAGGTCAGGCAGATTGCGTTATGCAGATTAGTATGATTTGCAGGAAATATGACGTTCTTGAAAAAGGTGCGTCCACATTTGCGGAACGTCTCAGAATGCTTGAAAAACTTTCGGGAAAAGCGAAAAGAGTAATCGTAAGATGTCAGCCGTATGTGCATGACGTTTTCGGCGACGTATACGAGAATATACCGAAATTTGCACGTTCAGGGGCATACGGAGTTATTTTCGAGGGCATGAAATTCGCAAAAAGAAAAGAAGGTCTTGTAAAGCGTGGTGGCGACTGGGTACAGCCGAAAGAACTTCTCAGGGAAGATTTTTTGCGTTTCAGGGAAAGATGTCACGAGTACGGAATGAAATTTTATTCCGGAGAAAACTGTCTGCGTACAATGGGCGATAGTCTGACCTGTTGCGGAACAGACGGACTTGAAAATTTCAGACCAAACTTCTACAATCTGAATCACATTCTGAACGGCGAAACACCTGAACCGTCGGAAGCACAGTTGAAAACCGGTACTGCTGAATGTTTCCGTGCGATAAATCAGAGTACATCGTGGGGGCATTTCCTGAAAGAACATTCTTTCGCATCGGTTATGAATTTTCTGTATCACCAAAAAAAGAACTATATTGACAGCGTCATGAAAGGCGAAAAGAGGTGAATTTATGCCACGTGGCAGACCTGAAAAAGAAATCGACAAATCACAGTTTGAAAAATTATGCGGTATACAGTGTACCGCCGAGGAAATCTGCAACTTCTTTGAAGTCAGCAACAAAACGCTTTATAAATGGGTAAAAAAGACTTACGGCGAGAATTTTTCCACAGTTTTCCGACAAAAACGGAGCAGGGGTAAAATATCTCTCAGGCGTACACAGTTCAGACTGGCGGAAAGTAATGCGAGTATGGCTATTTTTCTCGGAAAAAACTATCTCGGACAGACCGACAGACCGGAAATCGAAAACTCCGACAACGGAAAACTTTCCGACTTAATCGAGGGACTTAAATTAAATGATTTACACACCAAAACAACTGCAATTAATGCGGATATGGCAGAAAAACCAGCTGAAAAGAATAAATATTCTTGAAGGAAGCGTTTCAAGCGGTAAGACGTGGATTTCCCTTGTATTATGGGCGTTCTGGGTACGTACAATGCCGGAAGATTCGCTGTACATGATGTGTGCGAAGTCGCTGACGGCTTTGAAAAGAAACTGCCTGCTCCCCCTTGTTGAGTTGGTAGGCGAGGGGAATTTCAGCTTTTCGATACCACGTAAAGAGGGCGTACTTTTCGGACGGCGTATATTATTCGAGGGTGCTAACGATTCGAGGGCAGAAAGCAAAATCCGTGGACTTACTTTACAGGGGGCTTACTGCGATGAGCTTACACAGTTGCCGAGGGATTTTTTTACAATGCTTTTATCCCGAAACAGAAAAAAACAGGCTGTAATTTTCGCCACAACAAATCCGGATAGCCCGTCGCACTGGCTGAAAACTGAATACATTGACCGTGCCGGTGAATTAAGTTTACTGGATATAAAGTTCACACTCGACGACAATACAACCCTTGACCCTGATTACGTCCGTAATATCAGACTGGAGTACACCGGAATTTTCTACGAAAGATTTATATTAGGACACTGGGTACTTGCTGAGGGGCTGATATATCCGGAATACAGAAAAGCCCTCTGTAAGCCTCCTGAAAGCGTTCCGGATGTATGGGCATTATCTGTAGACTACGGTATGCAGAACGCCTTTGCAGGTCTTTTATGGGGACGTTATGACGGTATATGGTATGCGGTTGACGGCTACTACCATTCCGGACGTGCCACGAACGTACAGAAAACAGATGACGATTACGCAAAAGACCTTGAAAAATTTGTTAAAAAATATACGGAGAATAAAATTTCAGTCGTCGTTGACCCGTCTGCGACATCTTTTATAAACCTGCTCCGACGTACCAGATGGGCGAACGTCCGTAAAGCTGACAACGCTGTAATCGACGGTATCAGGGAAGTAAATACCGCTATGCAGAAAGGTTTGATTAAAGTGAATCCGGCAATAAAGGAGTTCGTGAAAGAAATCGAGGGTTATGTATGGGACGATAAAAGCATTGAAGAAAAACCGGTCAAAATAAATGATCACTATATGGACAGTATGCGGTATTTTGTAAAGACTTTCGGCATAGCGAAGCCGAAAACGACGTATAAAGCGATATGGTAGAAATATTAATTAATAATTATACCGTAAATCTTTAATTTTTCAATAGCTTTTTAATACGCCGGATACAAAAAATTTAACATACGAAACACAAAAAAAGAGGTGATAAAACATTCTCACGTACAGCGATTTACAGTCATGCGGTCACGATACCGAAAAAAGAAAACGTTTTGTTCTCGATGCAATCAGCGAACACAAAGGCTCTCCGGAGTACAGGACAGCCCTGACCGCACACGCCTACTACAAGAAAAAAAATCCGGATATCGCACGGCTTGAAAAAATTATCTACGACATGAAAGGCATGGCACACAAAGACCTCGTATCGCCTAACCATAAGTTAAGAAACGGTTATTATCCGGCAATAATAAATCAGACTGTTTCGCACCTGCTCGCAAACGGTGTGGGATTTCCGGACACTGAAATTAAAAACAGATTCGGCAGAAATTTTGACGGAGTTTTAAGAAAAATGGCAGTCGATGCGAAAAATTCCGGAGTAAGTTACGGTTTCTACAACGGCGAAAGAGTGATACATTTTCCGTTTCTGGAGTTCAAAGCGATTCCGGACGATACAACCGGTGCGATAGTAGCCGGTGTGAGATTCACGCAGATTGACGAAAATAAACCGTTAGTCGCAACGCTGTACGAACCCGACGGCTACACGGAATACGTCCGGAAAGACAACGCACTTGAAATCACGAAGCCGAAAAAAGCGTACATAATCAACGAGGTATCAAACGCCGTCGAGGGTGTGTACGGTGTCCACGAGGGGAATTTTTCACGGTTGCCGATATATCCGCTGTATAATGTAAGTCACCAGTCGGAAATAACAGGTGTCAGGGAAATACTTTCGGCGATAGATATTGTCAACTCACAACTTGTAAATAACGTGTCACAAGGCGAGTTAATATACTGGGTACTGAAAAATTACGGCGGTAACGACGACATTGACGACGCAAATTTTGTAATAAATCTGCTGAAAACTCACGTGATACACGTAAACGACGACGGCGGAGCAAGTCCGCACCAGATAACAGTACCGTTCGAGGCAAACGAGGCTACAGCGATACGCCTGAAACGTCTGCTTTTCGAGAGTATGGGCGGTGTCGATACGGAAACTCTTAAAGCCAGAAATCTCACAGCGACGGCTATAAATGCTTCCTACCACGATATGCGGTTAAATTCCGCAAATATGGAGTACGAGGTTATAGAGTTCATACAGGGTATCGGACGAATTGCCGGTATTCCGGAAGATGATATTGTACCGTCGTTCACGTATTTTGAAACTGTAAATGTAACCGAAGCCATACAGAATATACTGGCTGTAGCACCGTACATAGGCGAAGAAATGGCTACACAGCTGATATGCGAAGTTTTAGGTAAATCAGATAACTTTGAAAGTATCATGAAAAGAAAACAGGCGGAATCACTCGGAAACTTTTCCGAAAATTACAACACGGAGGTATAATTATGAAAAATATTGATGAATTTTTATCCGATTTTATAGCACTTTCGGCGATAGCGTTCACCGAAAAGGAAAAAGCAGAAAAATCACAGACTGAAAAAGATACCACTGAAAAACAGTGCAAATGTACAGGAAATCACTGCAAAAATCAGCAGGATTTCCCTAAAGAAATACTGTCGGATATTACAGAATGCCAAAAACTTCTTGTAGATATTAAACAGAAATTAGTTTCTGTTATAAAATGAATAAATATCTTCCTGAAAAACGTTTTGACGAAGCATACATAGAAACAGAAGATATTTTAGCAGGTGTAAGAGCAGAAATTGAAAGTATATACGGACAGGCTGAAAGCGAACTGAAACAAAAGACAATGGATTATCTGAAATGGTTGAAAGTTGCAGATACAGCTAAACAGTCGCTTGTGAAGTCCGGAAAACTTAGTAACAGCGACTATCAGACATGGAGACGTACACGTTTCATGACCGGCAGACATCATTATGCCATGCTTGACGTTATATCTTCAAATCTCGAAAATGCCAGTCTGATTACAGCGGATATAATCAACGGTTACACGCCACAGGTTTACGCCACAAACCTTTCATTTACGACGTACAGCATTGAAAATACACTGCATATCAATACAAACTTCACTCTCTACAACGAACAGGCAGTTGAAAGACTGATACGGGATAAACCTGACCTGCTCCCGAAAGCGAAAGTAAATATACCAAGGGAAAAGCGTCGGAACAAGCAGAAAATAAACAGTGCCGTTGCACAGAGTATCATACAGGGCGAAAATATTGAAGCTATGGCTTCGAGGATTTCAAGAGTTGCGGACATGAACAAGAGTTACAAGCTGACCAATGCTGTGACAATGTTCACATCTGCACAGAACGGCGGTAGAAACGACGCTATAAAACGTGCGAATCAACTGGGTATAGAATGTAACAGACGGTGGGTTTCGAGGCATGACGGTCATACACGAGCGTCACACAGACTGATTGACGGTGAAGTAGCACGTATCGGACAGTATTTCAGCAATGGTCTCGAATTTGCCGGTGACCCACATGGTGACCCTGCGGAAGTGTATGGTTGCAGATGTGCAGTAGTGCCGGATTTTGGAAACGTTGATAATTCCGGACTTATAATTTCAAGTCCTGTACAGTCAATGACTTACAGCGAATGGAAAACCGCACATGGTGGGGAACTGATTTTCAAATCTGCACGGAACGCAAACCGAGATTTGAAAATGCACGAAGAATACCGGAAACTACTCGGAAACAAAGTACCAAAGTATTTCAGCGACTTTCAGAAACTTAAGTACAATAATACGCCGGAATGGAAAAAATTAGTATCTTCAGCACGTAAGGAGCGTTACAGAAGGAGAATGAAAAATGAACTTTAAAATAACTGATAACCGGACGGCTATAGTATCCGCAGTTGAATCAGCAGTCGGAAAAACGCTTGAAGAAATCGGTCTTAGGGCTATGGGATACGCCATAATGAATGCTCCGGCAGGTACTCCGGAAAGTACAGGCATAATCGGTTACAAAGGCGGTTCACTGCGACAAAGCATTGATTATAAAATTGTTGAAAATGCGGTACATATCGGGACAAATATTACATCAAAAGTATCGCATTACGACAAGGACGGAAACAAAACCGGCGAAACAGATGAACCATACGGCTTGTACGTCGAACTGGGTACAGGTGTATACGCCGATAACGGTCAGGGACGTAAAAACCCTTGGCTATGGACTGACAAGAATGGTAAGAAACACTGGACTAAAGGTATAAAGCCCACGCACTTTTTAAGAAATTCCATTTCAGAACATATGGACGAATACAAACACATTGTCATTGACGGTCTGAAGATATAGGAGGGAAAAATATGTCACTTACAAGGAAATTCCTTGAAGAACTGGGAATCGAACCCGAAAACATTGAAAAAATTGTCGGAAAACATACGGAAGTCACAACCGCACTGAAAGAACAGTCAGACGGTTTCAGAACGCAACTCGAAGAACTGAGGGGC
>JAAVHK010000064.1 GCA_014799765.1 Ruminococcus sp. | reverse complement strand
GACGAGGAAATAATTAAAATTTCAGCGGAATACGGTTATAAATTAGGACTGGCTTTCCAGATTATTGATGATATTCTTGACGTGACCGCAAGTACCGAAGAAATCGGTAAGCCAGCCGGTAGCGATATGGAAGAAAATAAAACTACTTTCGTTACGCTTTACGGCGTGGAAAAAGCACGTGAAATAGCTGACAGAATAACCGCTGAAGCTCTTGAATGTCTCGGAAAAACCGGAAATAACAGTTTTCTGATAAAACTGACTGAAAATCTTTTGCAAAGAAAAAATTAAACAAAGGAGCAGGCAGAAAAATTTTTCTGCATTAAATAAAATGAATGAATACGAAAAAAAAGATACAGATATTAACCTGTCTGAACTGGCATTGCCCGAAGATTTACGGAAACTGTCTATAAAACAGTGTGAGAATCTTTGCGGAAAAATCCGTGATATGCTTATTTCTACCATATCCAATAACGGCGGACATCTTGCTTCAAATTTAGGTGTGGTGGAACTTACTATGGCTATACACCGGAATTTCAGTTCACCGGATGACAAAATTATATGGGATGTGGGACATCAGAGTTATGTTCATAAGATTCTTACGGGACGTGCTGACAGATTTTCCACCATACGCAAAGAGGGCGGAATTTCAGGATTTCCGAAGCCTGACGAATCGCCACACGATATTTTCATAGCCGGACATAGTAGTACATCTGTTTCTGTAGCGTGCGGAATAGCTGAGGCTATGAAACTACAGGGCAAAGAAAATTATACAATAGCGGTCATAGGCGACGGTGCAATGACTGGCGGAATGTTCTATGAGGCCATGAACAATGCCGGAAGAGAACGTAAAAGCAATCTGATAGTAATTCTCAATGATAATGATATGTCAATTTCACGGAATGTCGGGGCATTGGCAAAGCATCTGACTACTTTAAGCAATTCTGAACAGTATATATCCACAAAGAAGAATGTCAAGGATACCCTGAATGCTATTCCGGTATTTGGTAAACCTGTAGCGAAAGGAATAAAAACTACGAAAGATGCCGTAAAATACAAGATACTTGACCAGAGTTCATTGTTTGAAAATATGGGTTTCATTTATTTAGGACTTGTAGACGGTCATAATCTTTCTGACCTCGAAAAAATTATGAAAAAAGCTAAATATTATCATAAACCGGTTGTAATACACGTAAAGACAAAAAAAGGTAAAGGCTATCCGCCGGCAGAAAATAATCCGGCTGAATATCATGGTATATCAAAATTTGATATCGAAACAGGTAATCCGGAAGTATCAGCGGATAAATGTTATTCTACTGTTTTCGGCAGGGAACTTGTCAGACTTGCCGAAAAAGATGACCGTATATGTGCGGTTACCGCCGCTATGAAGTACGGTACAGGTTTACAGTTTTTCAGTAAACGTTTTCCGAAACGTTTCTATGATGTAGGCATAGCAGAACAGCACGCCGTGACGTTCTGTGGCGGACTTGCCAAAATGGGTCAGATACCTGTATTTGCGGTGTATTCGAGTTTTCTTCAGCGTTCTTATGACCAGTTGATACATGATATTTCTATCGGAAAACTTCATATAATTCTTTGCATAGACCGTGCCGGAGTAGTCGGCGAGGACGGCGAAACACATCAGGGTATTTTTGATGTTCCCATGCTGACGAGTATTCCGGAAACTGTAATATATTCGCCGTCATGCTATGACGAGCTGAAATTATGTATGAAAAAAGCAATATATACAAACAGGAATCTCACGGCGATAAGGTATCCACGAGGTGCGGAGGAAGTAAATTTCAACCGTGATTATCTGAATACGGAATATCTTTTCATGCGTAACAGTAAAAGCGATACTCTTATAATAACTTACGGCAGACTTTACAACGAGGCTTACAAGGCACAGGGTGTACTGAACGAAGACAGCATAAACTGCGATATTCTGAAACTTACGAAAATATATCCGGTAGACCGTGATATTATAACGGAAATCATGGGATATAAACATATTGTATTCTTTGAGGAATCCATAGGCAACGGAAGTATTTCAGAAAAATTCGGTTGCAGACTTGCCGAAAGCGGTTATAAAGGCGACTACAGCAGAATTACTGTTGAAAATTATGTACGTCAGGCGTCTGTGAGGTCAAGCCTTGAAAAATTAGGTCTGACAAGCGAAAAAATGGCGGAATATATCCGGAAGAGGTATACGACTTATGGCAAGACTTGATACGGAAACAGTTACAAGAGGAATCGCACGCAGTAGGGAACGTGCTAAGGAAATGATAAAATCCGGTTGTATAACAGTCAACGGAAAAACAGTAAAAAAAGCGTCCTGTGAAGTCGGTACGGATGATATTATAGAATCTTCTGAACAGGAAATTTACGTCGGACGTGGTGCTTTGAAAATCGAGAAGGCAACGGAATTTTTCGGACTTGATTTCACGGGGAAAACCTGTCTTGACATAGGAGCATCTACCGGCGGTTTCACGGATTTCATGCTGAAACACGGAGCAGGTAAAGTTTTTGCCGTCGATGTCGGACACGGTCAACTTGCAGAATCTCTCCGCATGGACAGCAGGGTAATAAATATGGAAAATACTGACATACGAAAAGTCACACCAGAAATGCTATCGTGTGAAATAGATTTCATTTCAACGGACGTTTCATTCATATCACTGAAGATGATACTTCCGGAAATCAGCAGGATTTTAAAAACCGGTGCGGAAGCCGTCGTACTTATCAAGCCACAGTTCGAGGCAGGCAGAAAATTTGTCGGTAAACATGGCATAGTCCGTGATAAAAAAGTACACATACGTGTACTGTCGGAAATCGACACCGCCATATATAGTAATGGTCTGACGGCTATCGGCTATACATTTTCGTCTATTAAGGGCGGTAGCGGAAATATCGAATACCTTGCACATCTCCGGAAAGAATTTGGCACACCGGTCATACGTGATTTCAGGAATCTTGTTGAAAATTCTTTTACCAGTCTGAAGGAGTAGTTTTATTATGATAGTTGCATTATACCCTAATTTTCAGAAAAAAAACGCCCTTAAATGTGCGAGGGAAACCTGTGACGTACTGAACAGATACGGCATTGAAGTGTACATCAGCGAAAAATTCAGGGAAGAATTTTCCGATAAATCTTTTGTGAAATTTGAGGATATAAAGAAATCAGTCCGGACTGCCGATTTTGTAATAGCCATAGGCGGTGACGGTACTATTTTAAGATGTTCTCAACTGCTTATGGGTACGGATACAAAACTTCTCGGAATAAATACTGGTACACTTGGATTTATGGCAGGTCTGGAAGCCGACCAGTTAGACAAGCTGGAATTACTTAAAACCGGTGAATATGAAATATCAGAGAGAATGACACTCGATTTGACCTGTACGGAAAACGGAAAACAGGTCACGTATACGGCACTTAATGAAGTTTCCGCACGTTCGGGAAGTTTCCGTATATGCGATTTTGAAGTATATTCCGACAGCTATCTTGTCGGCAGATACAGGGCTGACGGTGTATTATTCAGTACGCCGTCGGGGTCTACAGCGTATGCACTGTCTGCCGGAGGACCTGTAATTGAACCGGATTTGGAATGCATAGAAATGACACAGATATGTCCGCATTCGTTGTTTTCAAGGACTACACTTTTTTCGTCATGCCGGAAACTCGCCCTTACAAGTCGTACACGTTACGGCGAATACATGGTAATAAGCGTTGACGGTGAAAGACACATACAGCTTGAAAAAGACCAGTCAATAGAAATCGGACGTGGTAAAAATAATATCCGGTTTGTAAACCTTGTCGGAAATTCCTTTCACGAATCATTATGCCGGAAACTCTGTAAACCCATAAAATAGGAGTTTTTTATGAAAAATCACAGACATGAAATTATACTTGAAATAATCAATGAAAAACCGGTTTCCACACAGGAAGTATTGATAGAACTTCTTGCGGAACGTGGTATAAAAACTACACAGGCTACGCTTTCAAGGGATATACAACAGCTTTCGCTTGTCAAACAGCGTGATAACGACGGCAATTACAGATACACTCTTCCGACGGAAGCCGTCGAGGAAAAAAATTTCTTTGCGGAAGCCGTAATTTCCGTCGACTATGCTATGAATACAATCGTACTTAAATGCCGTGCCGGTATGGCACAGGGGACGTGTGTGGCAATAGATGCGGTAAATCATGAAGGCGTAGTCGGTACTATCGCCGGTGATGATACTATTTTCATACTGGTACGCAGTGAAGCGGATGCTAAAAGACTTTCCAGAAAATTCAGGAGTGAACTTTTTACAGGGGGGTAACTCATAAAGATGTTAAGGGAAATTTATATAAAAAATCTTGCGGTAATAAAAGAGGCGGTCATACCGCTTACCGAAAAACTGAACATATTTACAGGTGAGACCGGAGCAGGAAAATCAATTCTGATAAACGGTATAAACGCTGTTTTAGGACACCGGTGCAGTAAGGATATAGTCCGGACAGGTTGCGACAAGGCAATAATCACCGCACTTTTCACGGAGCTTGACGGCGATATTATAAAACATCTCGACGAACTCGGCATAGCACACGAAAACGACGAAATAACAGTCACACGTGAAATAGGTTCGGACGGCAGAAGTATAGCACGTATAAATCACCGGACGGCTTCGGCATCACTGCTGAAAGAAATCGGGGCTATGCTGATAAATATACACGGTCAGCACGATAATCAGGTACTTATGGACAGCGAAAGACATTTACAGGTACTCGATGACTTCGGCACAGACTGTACTTTTCTTGAAAATTATCGTGAGGCTTTCCGTGAACTCCAGCAGACCGCCAAAAAATTAAACGAACTCCGGAAATTTGAACAGTCCAGAACAGAACGTACAGTTTACTTAAATGCGATAATCGAGGACATAGGAGAACTTGAATTATCCGAAAACGAGGACGAAACGTTACAGAAAGAGTACGAAACTGCAAAGAATGCCGAAAAAATGATTATTGCTATAAAAAATGCCGTACAGACCTTAACCGGAGAAGATACCGCTAATGATATGATAACGTCTGCTGAGTTTGAAATTTCACGATATACCACCAATAACGAAGAACTTAATACACTTTACGAAATACTTTCGGCAGGAGAAATTGAACTTGAAGATATATCT
>JAAVHK010000063.1 GCA_014799765.1 Ruminococcus sp. | reverse complement strand
TAGGAGGATTTTAAATGAAAGTTAAAAAATTAATGGCTATGGCATTGAGTATGAGTTTGACACTCTGTGCCTGTGCCGAAAAAAAACAGAATCCGGAGGACTTACCGGAAGAGCCGTCTACAGAACCTGTAACGGAAGCTACTGAACCCGAAACAGAGCCACCTGCTCCGGAAAAGACCGTACCGGAAAAAGTACTTGAAAGAATGTCGCTGCATGATAAGGTGTGTCAGATGTTCATTACAACACCTGAACAGCTTTCGGGATATGATATAGTAACGCTTTATGACGATATTGTAGCCGATTCTATAGCAAATTACAATATCGGCGGACTTATAATGTTTTCGGAAAATCTGGAGACTACTGAACAGACTTCGCAGATGATAAGTGATATACAGGAATGTGCATTGGCAAACAGCGGTATCGGAATGTTCATGTCAGTCGACGAAGAGGGCGGAACAGTCGCAAGAGTAGCCGATACATTAGGTACTACGGCATTTGAGGATATGGCAGTATACGGTGAACAGAATGATTCGCACGTATCATACGAGATAGGTTATCAGATAGGCACGGACTTAAAAGCACTCGGCTTTAATCTTGATTTCGCACCGGTAGCCGACGTAAACACAGTTGACGAAAGTACAGGTTATTACAGTGAACTCGGTGACCGTATTTTCAGCAGTAATCCGGATATAGTCGCCGATATGGCTTCCAATGTGGCAGTAGGTCTTAAAGATGCCGGAGTTATGGCTACAATGAAACATTTCCCGGGGCTGGGCGGTTCAGTAGGCGATACACATACAGATGCCAATGTTACTATAAACCGTTCTGTCGATGACCTCAGAAACACGGAATTTTTACCGTTTAAATCGGGAATAACTTCCGGAGTTGATTTCATAATGGTAGGACATCAGGTTATATCAGGAGTAGGCGATTGGTTGCCGTCTGATTTGTCGTATACTGTAGTCACGGAACTTTTAAGAAACGAGTTAGGTTTTGAGGGCGTTATAATAACAGATTCCCATATGATGAGTACGGTTTCGGAAATATATACATCTGCGGAAGCGTCAGTAATGGCGGTAAAAGCCGGTGTTGACGTAATACTTATGCCGTCAGACCTTGTATCAGCCATAGACGCCGTATGTGAGGCAGTAGAAAGTGGTGATATAGGTACTGAAAGAATAGACGAAAGTGTTTTACGCATACTCAACAAGAAATATGAATTAGGTCTGCTGAATGAGAATTTTGTACCGGAATCAGAAGAAGAACCTACCGAGGAAACTACTGAAGAGACCACAGAAGAATCAACTGAAGAGACTACAGAAGAAGTAACGGAAGAAGTCACTGAAGAAGTACCGGCAGAAGAAACTACAGCAGTTATGCTGACAGATGTAGGCGGTAATCCGATAAAAACTACAACTACATTTGCCGGATACGTTGCAGGCTCGTTTGTTGACCCGAACAGAATCACTACTACCACAACTACAACCACTACAGTATACGACGAGTACAATTACGATTATGACTATGATAATAGTTATGACTATGACTATAGTTACGACTATAACGAGGGCTATTATGATTACGGATATGACGATTACTATGTTGAAGACTATTATGAATATTAATAAAACTGCATATATTAATTACTGAAAGGAGTGATTTTCAATGAAATATTTTATCAGGAAAGACGAACTCAGGGGGACAGATTGTCACGAATTTTTCAGGGGAAAATGGAATAATATTTTCTGGAATGATGAATCAATCTACATCTATGACGAGGATTTCACTGATACCGGACTGAAAAAACTTTTTCTTGACGTTCTGCCGGAGTACTCACCATATGAAGCTACTGAAATAACGCCGGAAGACTGGCAGGCAATCTGTGAATCATCTTTCGGACGTACCAAAGAAGCCGTAAAAGACCTTAATGACTGGGTACAGGAAGTATTTTCGGAATACGGTTTGTTTACGATACTGGGCATATGAAAAGTAAGTCAATAAACATTCTCAGCAGAGAGATAGCGGAACTCATAGCCGCCGGAGAGGTCATTGAAAAACCGGCGTCAGTCATAAAGGAACTCGTGGAAAATTCCATAGATGCCGGAGCAGGTCATATAACTATCGAGATAAAGCACGGTGGCAAGACGTATATGCGGGTAACCGACGACGGTTGCGGAATGACTTTCAGTGACGTTCCGAAAGCGTTTATGCGACACGCAACGAGTAAAATTTCAGATAAACAGGATTTGAATAATATCTGTACACTTGGATTCCGTGGAGAAGCACTTGCATCAGTATCGGCGGTATCAAAAGTCGAGATAATGACGAAACCTGAAAATGAAAAATCGGGAACATCTTACAAAATCGAAAACAACGAAGGCATTTCACATGAAAAGTGTGCCTGTCCGGACGGTACTACAATAGTTATAAGAGACTTGTTTTATAACGTACCGGCGAGATGTAAATTCATGAAAAAAGATGTCACGGAAGCAAATGCGGTAAGTCATATCATACAGAAGACAGCACTTTCACACCCTGAAATAGCGTTCCGGTTTATAAGAGATAACCGGATTGAAATAAATTCCAGCGGTGACGGTGAATTACTTTCGGCGATATATTCAGTATACGGCAGGGACATGGCACACGACATGATACCGGTTGAATATGAATATAATAATATAAATGTAAGAGGATATATTATAAAACCGTTGTATGCAAAAAATAACCGTTCATTTCAGAATTTTTTCGTAAACGGCAGATATGTAAATTCAAAGATATGTTCAATGGCGGTAGAAAGTGCATACGAAAATATGTTAATGACCGGTAAATTTCCGGCGTGTGTACTGATGATTTCAGTAAATTCAGCGGATACCGACGTAAATATACATCCCTCAAAACTGGAAGTAAGATTTTCCGACGAAAAAGCAGTTACAGAAGCGGTATTTTTTGCGGTTAAAAGTGCAATGGTAAAAGACGGTCTTATATATGAGTTTGAGTTTCCGGCGGAAAAAGACAAGCCAGAAATACCGGAAGAAAAAGTTACTGAAAAACCTGTTGAAGAAATAAAAGAAGATTTTTCTATGGAAGATATTTTCACGCCAGTAGAGGAGATAGAAAAGGCAGAAACAGAAATTTCAGAAACTCAGCCGGAAAATAAACCTGCTCCGGCAGAAATGGCAGAAATGGTAGAAACGGAAAAAACGGAAAAAAAATCTGTTGAAGAGCCGTTAATGCTTGACGGATTCCGATATATAAGCCGAAGTCTTTTTGAAGATGATACAGAACCTGAACCGGAGACCGTAAAAGAATCTGAAAAGCCTGAAATACCGGAAATTCATGCGATAGGAGAAGTAATGGGATTGTACATCATAGCGGAAACAGATGACCGTAAAATGATTATCATAGACAAGCACGCCGGTCACGAACGTATAATATTTGAACGGCTTAAAAGCCGGAACTGTCGGCAGTATACACAGATACTGATAACGGAAATCAGAATACTTTTCACGTCGGAGGAAGCCGGAATAATGGAAGAAAACAACGAACTTCTCAGCGATATGGGATTCATATTTGATTTTTCGGAAAGACCGTATGTAAAAGTGAAAGCCGTACCAACTTTCATAACCGATACGGATATAGAGGGTGTTATATCTGAAATAGCCGAAAATCTTAAACTTCACGTGCATAACCCACAGACGCATATGTTAGATGATATTCTGCATAAAGTAGCGTGCAGGTCAGCTATAAAGGCGAATCATAAAACAAGCCTTATGGAAATGCAGTCACTTGCGGAGCAGGTATATTATAACGAAAATATACGACACTGTCCGCACGGCAGACCGGTTATGTTTACAATGTCGGAAAGCAGTATCGCACACCAGTTCCGGCGGACGTAAAGGGGGATTTTATCTGAACGGAAAAATTAAACCTAAAGTTCTGGCGGTAGTAGGAGCTACAGCCTCCGGAAAAACCGCCTTGAGTGTGGAGCTTGCAAAAAAATACGACGGTGAAATAATATCAGCGGATTCCATGCAGATTTACAAGGGACTTGATATAGCGTCAGCGAAACCCACATCTGAGGAAATGCAGGGTATACCGCATCACCTGATAGATTTTCTTGAAAGAGATGTAGTATTCAGTGTATCGGATTATGTCCGCCTTGCGAACGAAAAAATAAAAGAAGTACTCAGCCGTGGAAAACTTCCGATAGTGACAGGCGGTACAGGACTTTATGTTGATTCACTGCTTGAGAACGTCCGATTTTCCGAAGGTGGCAGTGATGAAACTTACAGAACGGAACTCTATAGTATAGCCCGTGAAAAAGGAAATGAGTTTCTGCACGATATGCTGAAATCAGTTGACCCTGTATCAGCGGAAAATATCCACATGAATAACCTTGTACGTGTTGTGCGTGCATTGGAAGTTTACCATATTACCGGACGGCTTTTCAGTGAACTCAAAGCGGAAAGCAGACTGACTGAAAGTCCATACGATTCGCTTATAATAGGACTTAATTTCCACGACAGACAGATTTTATATAACCGTATAAATCATCGTGTTGACGAAATGGTAGACAAAGGCATGATACAGGAAGCTGAAGAGTTATGGTTAAGAGGTAATCAGCGGACGGCATCCAATGCGATAGGTTATAAAGAACTCATTCCGTATTTTGAAAAAACCATGTCACTGACTGACTGTCTCGACAGGATAAAGCAGGAAACTCGCCGTTATGCCAAACGGCAATTAACATGGTTTAGAAAAAATACACGTATTCAGTGGCTTTTTTTGGACGAATTTAATAAAAAAAGTGAAATTTTAGAAAAGTCTGAAAAAACTATAGAAAATTGCTGGAATGTATGATATAATGTATTAAGTGTATATAGATACATTTTTATTTAAAAAAATTAAGAAATGGAGATTGGTATATGAACAAATCAATCAATTTACAGGACGTGTTCCTGAATCAGTGCAGAAAAGACAGAATAATGGTTACAATTATTCTCACAAACGGATTTCAGTTCAAAGGTATGGTAAAGGGCTTCGACAGCTACGTTGCCATTTTTGACTGTGACGGCAAACAACAGCTTGTATACAAGCACGCTATTTCAACGATTATTCCTACAAGGGCTGTTTCTATTCTCGACACCGCCGAAAGAAACCACTGAATCCGGTGATGTTGAATGCGTTCCAGTAAACCGGATACCAGTAAATCAGATACCGGCAATCCAATTGTAAAACTTCTCCGGAACTCTGTTGTTATTCTGTTTGTTATAATTTTCGTAAGCATATTGTATAACTACTTCAATAACAGGGAAATCCCTACTGAATCGGCTATCATGGCGGAAGCTACATCTTCCGGCAGTATGAAAGGTGTTTTCATAAGGGACGAGCAGGTTATACGATATAGTGGTAACGGTGTGCTGAATTATAACGTATCTGACGGTGGCAAGTTAGGTATGGGCAGTATAATAGCACAGGCATATCCCGACGACACACAGATTACTATCAACAGACAGATTGAAGAACTCGAAAGAGAGCTTGCTATACTTGAAAAAATTCAGAATCCTGGTACGCTTGAATCTGCACAGCCGTTAAGCCTTTCGGCAAATATTGAAGAAAATTACCGCAATTTCATTTATTGCCGTGATATGAAAGACTATGACGCTATAAAATCTGACCTTGATAATCTTGTTGTGCAGATGAGTACGTACCAGATTATCACAAATGAAGTGACAGATTTCAATCAGCAGATTGAAGACATAAAAAACGAACTCGAACAGCTTAAACAGCAGTCTGTACAGTCCGTTGAAATCATTCTTTCGGAGAGACCCGCATATTTTGCAAGCTATTGTGACGGTTTCGAGGAAATACTTACAAAGGACAGCATAAAAAAACTGACAGTTCAGCAACTCGAAAGCATTACGGACACCAAAAGCACGGATAATACGATTGTAGGAAAACTTATAGATGATTACAGCTGGTATCTTGCCGGAATAGTTGACAATTCGCACCATGATTACGAAGTAGGCAAAATGGTTAAACTTCGGTTTGAGGCTTCGGCTGATACATACAGTGCGGAAATAACCAATATATATGATGAGGGCAACCCCGAACAGACTATAATAGTTTTTTCGTGCAGTCAGTTCAGCAATAAACTTGTACAGCACAGGTGCGAAAATGTTGAAATTATCCGTGGTGACTTCCGTGGGCTTAAAGTTCCGAGAGATGCCATAAGATTCATGGATATTACCGAAGAAATTACAGAAGAAATCGACGGCGTTGAAGTGACCGGTGCAGAAACTACAAATTATAAGGGTGTAAATATTTTAAAGGGTGAACAGACTGAATTCAAAAAAATTGATGTCATATATGAAGGCAGTGACTATGTTCTGTCTGCTGTTCATGACGGAGACAGCAGTTATCTTTCACTCTATGACGATATTATGATTGAAGGTGTTGAATAAATGGTTAATGATTTCAGCTATATTGATGAGAATCTGCGTATTATACGTGAACGTGCCGGTGAGGCTTTCGCAAAATACCGTAATTCCGGCGATAAATTACGTATCATGGCAGTAACAAAGACCGTTGCTCCCGAAGCTGTCAATCATGCTGTTTCGCTCGGACTTGATTTACTCGGCGAAAATCGTGTACAGGAATATCTTTCAAAGAAAGATTTCTATGAAAAATCCGCTGAGGTGCAGTTTATAGGCAGTTTGCAGACAAACAAGGTTAAATATATAATTGATTCCGTAACTATGATACAGTCAGTTGACAGTATCAGACTTGCAGAGACAGTCAGCCGACTTGCCGTAAAAAGCAACAGAGTTATTGACATATTATGTGAAGTGAATATCGGCGGTGAGGATTCAAAGGGTGGTATAGCTCCGGAAGAAACAGGCGATTTTATCGAACGGGTTTCACAGTTTGAGGGTATACGGATAAGGGGTCTGATGACTATTCCGCCCCCTTGTGACAGCGATATTTTTCTGGGCAGAATGCAGGAACTTTTCAATACTGTATCGGAGCAGAAAAAATCTGTTGTTTCTATGGATACGCTTTCAATGGGCATGACACACGATTATGCAGAGGCTATAAAATATGGGTCTAATATTGTCAGGATAGGAACAGGGCTTTTCGGTGCAAGAAACTATGACATAAAAAAATGACTTTTGCCGTTCACGGAATACTCCGCATTTATTCCGTGTTTGCAACATATTAAAATAATGCGGAGAAGGAGTAATAAGTAATATGAGTGTTGTGGAAAAAATAAAAGAATTTTTCTTTTCAATGGACGAAAATGGCGGAGAAGATGAGGGCGGAGAGGACGAAATGCAGGAACTTAATGAACCAGTACGCAAACCTGCCCCCGAACCGTCACACGATAACGAAGAGCGTGAAGAACCGGTCACGCCGGTAACACCGCCTGTCCGTGAAACTCCTGCACCTTCTCCGGTCAGCAGTACCGGAAACAGTGTAAGTGACAGAATAAGCACCAGTGACAGATTAAACAATAATAACAATAACGGCGGAGGTCGTAGAAATAAGGTGGTTAATATTCAGACAACAGCACAGTTACAGGTGGTACTTGTAAAGCCGTCAGCATTCACAGACGCAAAACAGATTGCAGACCATCTCATAGCAAAGAAAACAGTTGTACTCAATCTTGAGACAGCTTCCCCCGAAAACAAGAGAAGAATTATAGATTTCCTCGTAGGTGTTGCATACGCAAACGGCGGAAGTCTCAAACCGGTTGCGAACCTTACGTATATAATAACCCCGTATAATGTCGGCTTTATCGGTGAAGACCTTGTCGGCGAACTCGAAAACAACGGCGTATTTATTTAATGAACAGTTCAGACAATAAATTCTTTTCTGCACGCCTTGCCGATATGGTCAGCCGTTGTGAAAGGAATGATATAAGTGTTTTTTCGGATTTCCTCGACGAAAGACAATCAGTACAGGCTGAAGAATGGTGTCGCCGTAATGCCGGTGGACTTATGTTCAGGCTGTGGGGTGGTTACGAAGAAGCGGGCAGAAAAATGCTTGCCATATATCC
>JAAVHK010000062.1 GCA_014799765.1 Ruminococcus sp. | reverse complement strand
GTAGTAAGCCGTATCGCCCCGGGGAAAAACAATATGTATACAGTGCTTGTACTGCCGTATATGAGAGCAGGTTTCCGTGACCATAAAGAAAATTATCTGTGCTGTTACAATGAGGTTGAAATATGTAAGGAATCCGCTGAAGCCTATCCTAAATCCGCCATACAGATACGCAACCGGATTATGATTGAAAATTCCGATATTATAGTATGCTGTATCCAGCACACTACCGGAAGCCGTGCATATCGTTCTGTGCGTTATGCAGAAAAACTCAACAGGCAGATAATAAATACAGGAATCTGAAAAATGATATAAACGTTCTTTTTTATATCATATCATATATGACAGAAAATGTCAACACACTTCGGTCAATATCCGGCATTCTGACAAAACATCTGTTTCAGGTTGTAATATTTATATAAATTTTCCGTATTTTCAATTGCAATTTTCCGGAAAATATGATATAATTTCTATGAGGTGATTATTATGAAAAAATTTATTGCTTTATTATGTCTTACAGCTACACTTACTTCATGTGGCAGACTTCCGTTTTATAGATAATATATCAGGTGACAGCGAACACAGTTCCGTACAGGAAAACAGCGTACAGAATAATGAAAGTGCTTCCACACCGGCATATATTGTCATGCCGGACGGTGATGAATACGTTGAAATGAAAAGCAGTATCGAAAACGGTTCAGTATTATGAAGACTTTACACAAATGACGAGGTTATTTTCAATCGCTCAGAACAACAATGGGCTAATATTTCCGCCAACGGTTTTACAGGATACGTTGAATTAAATAATATTTCATTTTCTGCCGTTGAGATTCCGGCTGAAACTGAACCAC
The DNA here is from genome assembly GCA_014799765.1 of Ruminococcus sp. GTDB lineage: Bacteria > Bacillota > Clostridia > Oscillospirales > Ruminococcaceae > Ruminococcus. The sequence goes on along the minus strand of JAAVHK010000062.1, from coordinate 7,278 downwards.
CCACACAGGCAGAAACTCCGGTTAAAGCACAGGCTCAGGAGCAGGCAGAAACAGAAGCTCCGGCTGTACCTGTTCAGGCTATTGACAACGGCAGTCAGGGAATAAATATCGAAAACAAAATTGAAAATATTATAAATATAGAGTTCGCCCTTGACGATTTTCAGGTAAAGTACGCCACACCGCTTTCCTATCCGAAGTACGTGGAAAACAAAAACGAGGGTTACTGTATAGTAGAGAGTTGTTATATATTCTCCGAACCGTCTTCCGACAGCTACAAAGATGTAAAATATATGGTATACAAGGACAGCGGTGTTGAAATACTCGGCAGTGTAGATGACTGGTATTTCATAAGGCGTGATTTCGGCAGTCAGTCCTACAGAATAGGTTATGTTCCGAAAAGCTATATAGCAATCGGCAAATCTCCGGAAATTGCACCGTCTATATGTTCACAGGTCAAGGTTTCAAAAGGTTCAGCGTGTATAAACAGATACCCTAAAATCTGTGAGGGTGATGACGTTCTCGGTTACGCCAAACAAGGTCAGGTATATGACGTCTATGACCTCATTGACAATTACTGGTATAAAATAAGTTATGGTTCAGAATATGCCTATATAAGTCACAAAATGGTTGACCCGTACTGATTTATAAAATATTTTCCTGAAACTCTTGCAATTCTGTAAAAAGTATGTTATAATATATTCATTATATTTGAGGCGTTTGTGGATAAATTTTCAGTAATTTTTACAGGAGGAATGTTTTCTTATGCAAAAAAAGAAAAAAATTTTATCGGCACTACTTTCGGGTGTCCTGTCGGTGACCGCTTTAAACGGTCTTTCTGTGATACCTTACGCCAATGCAGTAAAAGTAAACAATACACAATCAAATGTTGTTGAGTATCTCAACAGGGGTATAAGTGCAGTGAATACCGGCTCAGGTATGCTCGTAAACTGGCGTTTCCTCGCCACTGACCCCAACAACGCTGTTTTCAAACTCTATCGTGACAACACACTAATCTATACAAGCACTGACAAGGACAATTCCGTTACTAAAGGTGCAACCTGTTTCCTTGATAAGTCCGGAAATGCAAAGTCCGTATATAAGGTTGAATGCTATAACGGTTCAACACTTCTTACAAGCGATACCTGCTCCATACAGGCGGACGCTCCGTATTTTGACATCAAATTAAGTCCGCCGAGTTCAGACCATACCCCTAATGATATGTCAGTAGGCGACGTCGATGGTGACGGTGAATACGAACTGTTTCTTAAATGGGACCCTACTGATTCTAAAGACAACTCACAGAAAGGCAAGACCGGTAAGGTATATATAGACTGCTATAAACTCAATGGCACACGTCTGTGGAGAATTGACCTCGGTGTTAATATCCGTGCCGGTGCACACTATACACAATTCTTCGTTGCCGACTATGACCTTGACGGTAAAGCGGAAATGTGTTGTAAAACCGCTGACGGTACTGTTGACGGTACTGGAAAAGTAATCGGTGATGCCTCTAAGGATTACCGTGATTCTTCCGGCTTTATCATACAGGGCGATGAGTTCTATACGCTTTTCGACGGTGCAACCGGTGAGGCACTCGATACTGTACCATACGAACCCGCAAGAGGTGATACTACCAAATGGGGCAAGACAAGCGACAAAACTAACCGTGTTGACAGATTCTGGGGTACTACTGCCTATCTCGACGGCGTTCACCCGTGTGTAGTCACCGGACGTGGTTATTATGCAAGAATGACAGCTACCGCTTACAAGGTAGAAAATAAAAAACTCGTGAAGATGTGGAATTTCGATACCGGAACAAGCAGTAGTTCAGCCGGTTGGGGCGACGGTAATCATAATACTATGGCTGCCGACGTCGACGGCGACGGTAAACAGGAAATTATTACCGGTTCTACCTGTATAGACGATAACGGTAAAATATTATGGAATACCAATCAGGGACACGGTGACGCTATGCACGTTGGTGACCTTGACCCTTCTATCGTAGGTGTTGAAGCATGGATTTGTCACGAAGATAAGCCCTATGGTGTATCGCTTATTGACTGCGATACAGGAAAAATTATCTTCCATAACGACGGTGCAGGCGATACCGGACGTTGTTGTGCTGATAATATATGGGCTGGTAATGCCGGTGCGGAATTATGGGGTAATAAGGAATCAGATAATTCCACACCTGTCAAGAACGTAAAGGGCGAAACACTTTCCTGTAACAGACCGGCTATTAACTTCCTGACCTACTGGGACGGCGATTTGGAACGTGAAATTCTCGACGGTTATACGGATTCTCCGGCAAAAATAAGTAAGATGACCGATAACGGCAAAATAACTCAGCTTATGCAGACTGACGGTTACTACACTTGTAATACTACAAAAGGTACACCATGTCTTTCCGCTGATATTTTCGGTGACTGGCGTGAAGAATTAATAGTACGCTCCGCAGACAGTAAGTCTATAAGAATATTCACTACAACATACGATACGGATTACAGAGTTCAGACCCTTATGCATGACCCACATTATCGTTCACAGGTTTCCTCACAGAATACAGCATATAATCAGCCACCACATATAAGTTTCTTCATGGGTACTGGCTACGATATGCCGGAACGCCCGAAATGTACCGTAAATTCTACGAACGGTGATATTACTATACCTACACCTACACCGACCAAGACAGTCGCCGTAATGGATACAAGTATCAAGTATATGATTAAGAACGTCGGAAGCGGTCTGTATCTGGATGTTGACGGTGCTAAGGCTGAATCCGGTGCAAACGTTCAGCAATGGGGTGCGGACGGTGAAGCAGTTCAGAATACATGGAAATTACAGGACGCCGGTGACGGTTACTACTATATACGCTCATATGTCGGCGATGGCAAGACTTACTATCTCGATTTGACCGGTGGCAAAACCGCTGACGGTACAAACATAGAAATATGGGCTAAAAATGAAAAAGATGCTCAGAAATTCAAGTTCTTCGATAACGGCGACGGTACTTATACTATCGCTACAAAGTCAACCAAAGACGCAAGCTGTCTGACTGTCGACGGCGATTCAAAGGGTTCGGGTGCGAATATCGTACAGAGCAAGGATAACGGAACTGATTTCCAGAAATGGACAGTCGAAAAGATAACCATAAAAGACGGTGCAACACTTGATACATCTAAGAATTACATGATTCAGAACGTAAACAGCGGACAGTTCCTTGAAGTTCAGGACGGTAAGGCGGAAGCCGGTGCGAATGTTCAGCAGTGGGGTGCGGATACTTCCAAACCTGCTAATCATAATGTATGGCGTTTCGAGGAAGTAAACTGGGGTTATTACTATGTATACTCCGGTGTCGGCGACGGTAAACTCCTGCTCCAGTGCGATAACGCTAAAGACGGTTCAAATATCTATATAAACGATTTCCAGAAATCCAGTAACCAGTACTTCAAATTTGTCGACAATGAAGACGGCACATACACTATTGTTACACGTTCTTCAAAAGACCTGTCATGTATGGAAGTCATAAACGCTGATAAAACAGCCGGTGCAAACGTTCAGCAGTGGACATGGAACGACAATAACTGTCAGAAATGGAAACTTATTCCGGTTGACTATACATTATCGTCTCAGACTACTACAACCACGACTACCAAACCAACCACCACAACGACGACTACCACTACAACTACAAAACCAGCAGACATACAGGGCGATTTGAACAAGGATGGCAAAGTAAATACCGAAGATGCCGTACTTCTTCAGAAGTGGATTCTCTGTCAGAATGTAACTCTTCCTGACTGGCAAGCCGGTGACCTCACGGGCGACGGCAGACTTGATGTCTTTGACCTCGTTGCTATGCGAAAAGCTGTCATAAAGTAATTTAACACGCAAAATACAAAAAAGCTCCGGAACTGTAAGAAGTTCCGGAGTTGTTTTTTTATGATTTATCGGAATTGTTAAGAATTTTCACGCCACCTGTTGACTGTACTGTCTGCATATAGAGGGCGTTATTGAGTTCGTAAGCCCTGTCAAGTTTAATCTGAATTGCCTGTTTTTCGGCGAGTGCGTCCTCGAAATCCTTACGGAGCATTTCAATTTCTTCCTGAAGTGCCTGTACATTGTTTTCAGTTTCCTTTTTCGCCTTACTCGATTTATAACCATAATCCCTGCCGAGTTCTTTTTCTTTAGCGGTTGCACCTTCTTCCTGAGCCTTTTTAATGAGTTCCGGAAGTTCAGCGAGTTTTGCTTCGAGTTCAGCTTTAAGACCGGCTTTTGAATCTATTTCTGCATTGAGTGCGGAAATATTTTCCTCAACTACTGCTATAGCCTCTTCACGCTTTGCAACTTCGTCGCTCCATGCGTCATCTACTTTTTTGTTTTCCTCGCCTATTTTGTAGCTGTATGCCTCTTCTTCTACAGCACGTTCATTTGCGAGTTTCTTTTTGTTTTCGGCAATTTCACTTTCAAGCTGTGTACGATAGTTTTCAGCGTCTTCAATGACTTTTCTGTTGTTTTCTTCGGAATCTGCTTTCATTTTTTCGATAGTTTCGTTTTGTTTTTCGGTTGCGGATTTCTGAGTTTCAGCCTGTACAAGACCGGCATTTTTCATTTTGTTTATCATTTCAACGAATTTTACAAGTTCCTGTTCGACTGCAAGAATATTATTGTATTCGGTCTTCTTGAGAGATTTTGCGGTATCAAGAGCCTGTATTTTTTCGACGATTTCCTGATTCAAGTAACTCAAATCATTATCCTCCTTTGGTTTCGGTTCGGTAACAGCAGTATTTTTATTTTTTTCCGGAGCTGGTGACGGTTTCGGAGCAGGTGCAGGAGCAGGGGTTGACTTCGGAGCAGGTGGCACAGGAATATCAACCACTGTCGTAACCGGTTTAGCTGAAACTGCATTTTCAAGTAATCTGACAGCATTAAGCATTTCGGTCTTATTGTTTTTGCTTGTAATACCCTTTGCATCTGCCGGAACGGTTATTTTCTTAGCCTTAGCCTCGGCAACGAGTTTTTTATATTCGTCAAGTATTTCCTGCTTGGTGTTTTTATCGGTAACCATAAGCGTTATAATATCCTTTCATGAGATTATTTTTTGCCGTTCTGTCCGTTCTCCGTATTAAGAATATTGATTCCGCCTGTAGATTTAACGGTATCGGTAGCAAGCTGACGGCTTTCGGCGTTGCACTTGTCGAGTTTTGCGGAAAGTGAAGCATTTTCAGAAAGTACAGCCTTATATTTTTCATTAAGCCTGTCGTATTCTTTCTGTAACTTGGAAATCTGGAATTTACTTTCCTGTTCAGCCATAGCGGTTTTATAACCGTATTCCCTGCCGAGTTCCTTGGATTTTTCGTCCGCACCCTTTGCACGTGCTGTATTAAGCTGATTTTCAATGTCATCAACTTTTTTCTGTAAGTCGTCTATTTCAGCGAGAGCATCTTTAGCGGTTTTAAGTCTGTTATTGACTTCCTCTTCCTTGGCGGACATAGCTTTTTTTCTTTCGGAAATTTCCTTGTCACGTGCTTCGGACTGTTGTTTTCTTGTACGTTTAAGATTATAGTCATATTCCGCCTTTTCACGCTGAGTTTCTTTTTTGTCGGCTTCTTTCATTGTGGATATTTCATTATTGATAGTATCTGCTTTTTTCTGTGTATCCTCTTTAACCGACTGTATTTCAGCCTTTACCTCGTCGAGTTCTTCTGCCAGTGATTTTGTGAAGTCCTCCTGATTTGCCCTGAGGTATTCCGAAAGACCATCTTCAACGGTTTTCATAGCAGATTTGACAGCCTGTAAACCGTCCTTGGTGATTTCTATTCCGTAAAGTTTAAGTATTTCAGCTTTTTTGTCCTGAATTTTGCTGTTGAGTTCGGTATATTCCTTGGTAGTTTCTTCGTTGAGGATATCCATTTTAATGATTTCCTCAGCAAGTGCGAGTGTATGAGCGATTTTTTCCTTTTCGATAATGCTTGACGGTGTTTCCATAACTTTATCTTTTTCCTGAATTGCTTTCAGTTCAGCGGAATAAGATTCAGAAATATACTCTTTAGCACTTTTGGTATTGTCCAGATTCATAAATTAAAGTCCTTTCCGATTTTCTGACAGATATAGTAAATTAAATAAACAAACTCATATTAAAAAGCCGTGAATTTATATATAATCTGCTATATTTTACTGCCGTTTACAGTATTCATTATAGCATAAATAAACAAAAAAGTCAATACGCATATATTACAAAGAAAAAAATGAAATGTGGATATTTTTTCATTTATATCACAAACGATATTTTTACATAAAAAAGCCGTACAGATAATGTACGACTTTTCACAGATTTGTAATTATTCAAAGGAATCGAGGTCAATTTTCGCAAGAAGTTCTTTAAGTTCTGCGAGTTCGTCGGCATTGAGTGTAACACCTTTACCCATTCTTGAGTGGTCAGGAGACCATTCACGGATGTCATATTTAGGTTCATGTTCATTCCAGCTTACAAGGTTTATTTCCTTAGTCCAGCCCTTAGAGTTTTCGGAAAGAACGCCTATTTTTTCAGTGATTTCAAATTTAAGTTCAGCCATAAAAAAACTTCCTTTCTGTAATATAGTAATAATATTCTAACATAAAAAAAACAAAATGTCTATAGTTTTTTCTGAAAAATTTTTCATTTATCTGCAATCCGTGAAATTTTTCTGTAAACGTCTTTCCAGTCGTAAACCCTTGTTATGTTTTTATGCGATACGTCTTTATTGTAAGGCGTATCGAATAACAGGACTTTCACGCCGTTTTCGGCAAGATACATTGAAATGTCCGGTCTGTCATCAATCATTATATCCGCCGAAAAATGCTTTATACCCTTGAGTTTTTCGGGTGGTCCTTTGTGGTCTGAACAGAAAAAAATACCGTCAAAATCGAATTTATTTTCTTTCAGCCATTTTTTATAGATGTACCTGCTGTAGAGGGCTAACGGATTATGACCTGACGCAAATTTTCGGGCGGTAATCTGATAGAGTTCGTGACCGTCCTGTTTGAGTTTCCGGAGAACAGCACGGGCATATTTACGAGGCTTCCACTTTTTGCAGTAAGTGAAAAAAAATCTCACTGCAAAAACGACTTCCTGTTTTCTTGTACAGCCGAAAATATCGGTAGGATTCATTGATTTACATTTTTTTGGTTTACGTCCGAACCATTTTTCACCATAATGAAAAATATACGCTGTCATGTCAGTAAGTACGCCGTCGCAGTCAACGCCGATAATCATTTTTTTATCACCTCAGAATG
>JAAVHK010000061.1 GCA_014799765.1 Ruminococcus sp. | reverse complement strand
AATTAATAATTATCATGATAACATCTGTAATGACCGGAATTATCTGCAATAAGCCTTATTTTCCGTATACCGTTTGCGACAGTGAGATTGAATTTTTCAATAAGCCATACTTTCAGCATATCCTGCGGAATATATCCCGAATGATACACTAAAGCCATACGATTTTTAATTTCAACACGTCCCCGAGGGTAGTAGTCGAAAGATTTTCCGCCGGTCAGTTTTTTCGGAAGACTGTTCCATAAATTCTTATGATTATAGTTACCGGCATTTTTGGAAGACATTTCCGCAGGGATTTCAGAATAAATATTACCGTTTTCGTCGCAAGGTATACGGAAATACAAATCAGAATCATAAATGTTATCGGTATCTGGTATCCAGAAAATACCTCTGTAAAGCTGTGAATCCTCAATCATACAAGCATTTTACGCATCATGACCATGTCGAAAGAATCAACTGACTTATCGCCGGTGAGGTCTGCAATATTGTACTGTTTTTCGGTAAATTCACCTGCTCCGAGTATGTATTTTCCGAGAAGTACCAAATCGGCTACGGTTATTTCACCGTCTGAATTTATATCCCCTTTGAGTATTCCGTCGACGGTTATGACCGGTATTTCAACAGGTAATCCGTTTACGGTTACGACTACTGAATATTTTCCGGCTTCGGAAACTTCGTATTCCTTTGATATTGCACCGTCAATAGCTTCACCATCGTGATACCACTGGTAAGAAGCATTTTCAACGAAAACTTCCGGTTTTGCAAGATAAGTTTCACCCTCGGCAAGTCTTATTTCATAAGGGGCGGAATATACAGGTATATTCACCGGTACATTACATTGTCCGCTTGTCAGGTCACCGCATTTTGCCCAGCCCTCTATAGCTTCATCCTGTACGAACACACGGATTGACTTTATAGAAGTACCGGCATTTACACCCATAACATCGCCGAAAGCTATTTTAAATTCGGCTATATTGTCGTTGACGGTCAGCGTTATGCCATCGTGATTTCCCTGATTATAGTAAATCCAGCCGGCAGACTGTTTATAATACCAGTAGGAAGTATCTGTATCATTATTTTCCAGACGGAGATTCCAAACAGGTTTCTGAGCGTTATGTTTTATATCCGCCATGATGTACATATATTTGTCGTCGGCGGTGAGGTAAAGTTTATTGCCGTTATCTTCGGCGATAAGCATATCTTCCGTCCACTCGTAAGGCGACGTTATTAAACCGTCCGCAGTGGTATGACCGTTTACAGTATACATTCTGCCGGAATTTTCGTCAGGCTGAGTACCTTTTTCATAGAAGTAATTGTCTGTACCCTCTGAATCGTTTTTGCTTACCGTGAAAGTACCGATATAGTTGGCACCTAATGAGGCGTTCCATATATCTTCGTTGGCGAACTGTATTGAACGTAAATTCAACTGGTCAATTGTATTGTCACCCATAGAGATTTTAAGATAAACATTCCAGTCACCAACAGGCAGACTATCCGGTAAATTTAATTCAACAAGTTCGTCGGCAGTTGTACACGAATACCAGTTATTAGCATTTATACTTACTGGTGTGCGTATAAAATTGCCGTCCTGTTCGAGAATTATTTCAGTTTTTGTTTCCGGAATCGGATTGGCAAAACCGGTATTTTCAACCTTTAAATTAATACCTAAAGTTCCGCCCTGTTCGATATTGCCGGACATTTCAGACTTACGGAGTACAAACCTGTAACCGATATGGTCACGGATAAACTGGAATACATTCTGACCGTAATATGCGGAATTGTCCACGCCGTCAACGTCGTAAGCCTCGCCGAAAGTATAATCCTTGTATAACTGGAAAATATTTCCGTTTATATAGCTGAGGTGGGTTTTATACATTTCCGGTATAGCATTTTCAGGTAAATAAGTATCGTATTTTTTTGCCCAGTCGAGATTGCCGGAAAATTCACCGCCATAGTAAGAAGTATATGTCTGATTTGCAAGCCAGTCGGTTTCAATCTGACGGTTTGAGAATGTACCTAAATCGGAATCGCTACCCATATAGCCGTCATTGTACAGACCTACACGGAGTTCCTCACCTGTTGCGACGTAATCCGCCAAATCTTTTCTTTCTATGCCTACCCATTTTGCGAAAATATCGGGAGTTCTTACAGTAACCGGTATCGGTGATGGTACGCAATCAAGCATAGCGTCAAGGACTTGTGCCTTATAGTCAACAGACGTATATTTACCGCCATGCTGTTCGCCCCACTTGCCGACGAAACCTGTTTCAACGTATGCGATAATATCCTTGTATTCCTCAAGAATACCGCTGTTTTTAATCTGACTGATATGGTTGAGTACCTGCTCAAAGGTAGCCGGTTCGGGATTATCCTTGCCGTTGGCGTCATAACGGAAACGCAGGGCAATCATACAGCCGTTTTTACGACAGTTTGAAAAAGTAGTACGCCACGCACTGAAGAAAGTTTCGTCTAAATCGTAATCCTTACCGGCGGTGTATGTACCGTCATCGGCGGTAGTACCGTTCACACCGGAAGAAAATGCCCCTATGTCTATGAAAAACAGACATACACTTCCGGTAGGGTTATAAGTCGGGGTGTTGTTCGGCTTACAGTTTGCCCAGCACGTAGAAGTATAACCTACAGCAGGATTGTTTATAGTACCTACTTTTTCGGTATAATTGATTTCTCTGCCTTTAATGACATCTTCGGCAGATACCGGAAAACTTACCATACCGGCAAGCATGACCGGCACTGTAATGACTGATAATAATTTTTTCATTAGCAACGCTCCTTGTAAAATATTATATTATCATTTTACCATATTGAATCAGAAAAAACAAGAATTTTTTATAAATTTTTTCTTGACATTTTCTGAATTAAAGGTTATAATTATAAAGTATATCCAATATCATGAAAGGAAAAAACAGTATGTCAGAAAAAATGAACGAAATCAGACAGGCATTCGCCGATAAACTGAAAAGTGCCGTAAATACTCAGGCTCTTGAGGAAATCCGCATTGAGTATCTCGGAAAAAAAGGCTCTGTAACTGGTCTTATGAAGACCATGAAAGAACTTTCCAACGAGGAAAAAAAGACTTTCGGTCAGCAGGTGAATGTACTGAAAAATGAAATAACACAGGCTATCTCCGAAAAACTCGGACAGATTAAACAAAAAGAACTTGAAGCGGAAATAAATTCCGTTCCCGATTTTGACCTCTCCGCACCACCGGTACTTGACAGAGGTTCATATCATCCGATAACACTTGTACAGCGTGAGTGCGAAAATGTATTCAGGTCAATGGGATTCGCTATTGAGGAGTACAGCGAGATTGTAACAGATTACGAATGTTTTGAGGCTCTTAATATCCCGAAACATCACCCCGCACGTGATATGCAGGATACGTACTATTTAACTAACGGACAGTTACTGAAATCCCATACTTCCGCCGCACAGAATGCTATCTATAAAAAATACCGTAAGGCACTTATCGAGGACCGCAAACCGATTGAAGCTATTTTCCCCGGTAGATGTTTCCGTAATGAAGCTACTGATGCTTGTCATGAAAATACTTTCTTCCAGATGGAAGGCGTTATGGTAGATAAAAATATTTCAATATCAAACCTTATTTTCTTTATGAAAACTATGCTTTCAGAAGTTTTTCAGAAAGACGTTAAAGTACGTCTCAGACCTGGATTCTTCCCGTTTGTAGAACCCGGCTTTGAATTAGATATAAGCTGTCTGATATGCGGTGGCGAAGGTTGTCCGTCATGTAAACATAGTGGCTGGCTGGAGTTATGCCCGTGCGGTATGATACACCCCGAAGTCTTAAAGGCAGGCGGTATTGACCCCGAAGAATATACCGGTTTTGCATTCGGATTAGGTCTTACACGTCTTGCAATGATGAAGTACGGCATAAAGGACATCCGTGACCTTAACAGCGGTAATCTTAAAGCATTGTCGCAGTTCACGGCAGAATGACGAAAGGAGAGATTATAAAATGTTTTTATCAATGAACTGGATTTCAGAATTTGTCGATTTCACCGGTCTTGACAAGCTTGCACTTATAAATCAGTTTTCGCTGTCGACGGCGGAGGTTGAAAATGAAATCTTCATGAAAGGTGCGGACATTTCCGGAATAATAGTCGCTGAAATAAAATCGGTTGAGGAACATCCCGAATCTAAAAAACTGCACTTACTGAAAGTAGATGCCGGAAAAGATGACCTCGTTGACGTTGTATGCGGTGCACCTAACGTCCGTATCGGTATGAAAACAGCTTTTGCACAGATTGGTGCAAAAATAGGCGATATTACCATAGCCCCCCGAAAACTCGCCGGATATACTTCGTATGGTATGTGCTGTTCGGAAGCGGAAATAGGTATCAGCGACGACAACAGCGGTATAATGGAAATTACTGACGACGTCCCGAACGGTACTGACCTTAAAGAAATCTATCAGATTGAGGACATTGTTTTTGAAGTAGATAACAAGTCACTTACAAACCGTCCGGATTTATGGGGACATTACGGCATAGCCCGTGAATTTTCCGCCCTCACCGGCAGACCGCTGAAACCTATCGAAACCGTTGACCTTGAAAAATACAGTTATCTTCCGTCCATAGACATGAAAATCCTTGACCCGCTTTGTCAACGCTATTCGTGTTTACAGGTGGACAATATAAAAAGAAATGTAAGTCCGGTAAATATGAGGATACGCCTTTATTACTGTGGTATGCGTGCTATAAATTTCCTCGCTGACCTGACCAACTATTTAATGCTTGAAATGGGTCAGCCTATGCACGCTTTCGACTCAAGAAAAGTCGATAAAATACGCATAAGACGTTTTGAAAAGCCGTTTACTTTCCGTACTCTCGATAACGTGGAAAGAAATATCGACGAAAATACGCTTATGATTTGCAACGACGACAAGCCGGTAGCAATTGCCGGAATTATGGGCGGTCTTGATTCCGAAATAGTCGACGATACAACCGCACTTACTCTCGAATCCGCTACTTTTGACCCTGTATCTATAAGAAAATCAACCGTCAGACTTTCGCACCGTACTGACGCTTCTATGAGATACGAAAAATCACTTGACCCTGAAATGACCGTAACAGCTATCGGACGTTTTGTCAAACTCATGCTTGACGCTGACCCCGATTCTACAGTAATATCTTCCCTTACGGACGAATACGCCTGCAGATACCCTGAAAGAGCTTTCGACTTTACAAAGGCATTCGTCGACAGATACACCGGTATAGAAATTTCAAACGATACTATTATCAAAACTTTAACTTCACTCGGTTTTGAGACTACCGAAACAGATGACGTTTTTTCCGTAAAAATTCCGTCGTGGAGAGCCACTAAAGACATAACCATGAAAGCCGATATAATCGAGGAAATCACAAGAATTTACGGCTATGATAATTTTGACGTCAATACGGCTGCCGCACCGCTTTATCCTGTCCGCATGGCTGAGGAAAAAACCATAGAGAACAGAATAAAAGATTTACTTGTACAGAAATACAATCTGCATGAAGTACACTCATATGTATGGGTTTACAATGACGAATACAAGGCACTCGGAATTGAGATTGAAGACAATATCCGCCTTGTAAATGCAACGAATCCTAATATTGAAATTATCCGTCGTTCGATAGTCCCCACACAACTGTGTCAGTTAAAGTATAATACCGATTTTGCACAGGATTTCGGTATTTTTGAAATAGGACGTACTACCGATGGCGTAAACCCTGAAACAAACCTCTGCAACGAACACAAAAAATTATGTATAACTCTTTTCAGCCGTACAAAATCCATTGAAGAAACGTATCTTGAATTGCGTGATATGCTGGCAGTAATCGCCGACGATATAAAACATTCTGCCCTGAAATTCGCTGAAATCGAGGCTACACACTCGTATCAGCACCCACGTAATCTTAACGCCGTTATCTGTAATGACCAGACAATAGGTGAAATAGGTATAGTATATCCGACTATATCGAAGAAAATAGATAAAAAGGCTTCTATAGTATACGCTGAAATAGATATTACGGACTTCACCGCAACCGAAACCGAAAGTCTGATATACGACGAGCCTTCAAAATATCCGGAAATGGAAGTAGACCTGACTTTCATGGCGGACAGGTTTGAAACTATCGGCAATGCCATAAAAGCCGTAAAGTCGGCGTTAATAAAGAAAGTAAGTTCCGCCGGTACGTATACCGACGAATCCGGTAAATCAATAACCGTCAGAATTTTATTCTCCGACAAAACACGCACCCTTACCCGTGAGGACGTTTCAGTGGTCACTGACCAGATAATTGAAAATCTGAAAGAATCCGGAATAAACCTCAAGGCATAATCAATACCCGATGTTCCAAATGGAACATCGGGAATATTTTTTGAATTTCCCTTGACAAACAGACACATATATGATATAATCTGAAATTGAGAATGATTTTCAAATTCGTTTATACAGGAGTTTTTTATTTATGAAAAAATTTTTATCAGTAATATGCTGTCTTGTGGTAGGCGGATTTACCGGTTGCAGTTCCGTACCCGAAACAAAAAGCAACAGAATAAATATAGTCTGTACTGTCTTTCCTGAATGCGACTGGATACGGGAAATTGCCGGAAATTCGGACAATATAGAAATAACATACCTGCTCAGTAACGGTGCGGATATGCATAGTTATCAGCCGTCAATGGACGATATTATTAAAATTTCCTCGTGTGATTTGTTTGTGCATACCGGCGGAGAGTCTGACAAATGGACGGAAAATGTAATAAATCAGGCGAAAAACAAGGATATTATCGTACTTGATATGCTTGAAAGTCTCGGAAACTCGGCGAAAGTCGAGGAAATAAAAGAGGGTATGCAGTCTGAAGAACCGGAAGATTCCGCCGAATATGACGAACACATATGGCTTTCACTCGACAATGCCGTGACTTTATGTAACGTCATAACCGATACAATCTGTCAGATTGACCCTGAAAACTCCGCTGAATACAGGGAAAATTTATCGGCATACCGGCAGAAACTCGAAACTCTCGGCAATGAATATACAGAAAGCCTTTCCGGTATCGAAAATAAAACCCTCATTTTCGGCGACAGATTCCCTTTCCGGTATCTCGTTGACGATTACGGTCTTGACTATTTTGCGGTATTTTCGGGTTGCAGTGCCGAAACAGAAGCAAGTTTTGAAACAATAACATTCCTTGCCGATAAAGTCGACGAACTGAACATTGATACAATTTTCACTATTGAGGGTTCAGACGATTCCGTAGCAAGAGCAATTATATCCGGTACTGAAACGCAGAATCAGAAAATTGTGAAACTTAATTCGATACAGTCGGTAACGTCGCAACAGATTGACAATGGCGTGACGTATCTTTCAATAATGAGGTCAAACCTCGATACCCTGAAAGAAGTGTTATCATGAAAAAACGTATTATATGTAAAAATGCCACACTCGGTTACGAGGACGGCATTGTAACTGAAAACCTTAATTTTACGGTAAATTCCGGCGATTACCTATGCATATTAGGTGAAAACGGTTCGGGAAAAAGTACACTGATAAAAGCGTTACTCGGGCTTAAACCGACAGTTTCCGGTGAAATCGTATGGGAGGGTCTTTCCGCACGTGACATAGGTTACCTACCGCAACAAACTCCGGTACAGCGGGATTTTCCGGCATCGGTAAGGGAAATAGTACTGTCGGGGTGTCTGTCGGGTTGCGGACTGAGACCGTTCTACAACAAGGCGGATAAACAACTTGCTGACGATAATATGAAAAAACTTCATATAGAACACCTCGCACGGAAATGTTATCGTGAACTGTCAGGCGGTCAGCAACAGAGGGTACTTCTCGCAAGGGCTTTATGTGCTACCGGCGAGATTTTGTTACTCGACGAACCTGCAACCGCTCTTGACCCTAAAGCACAGACCGATTTATACGAACTCATTGCAGAACTGAATCACGCCGGAATAACTATAATAATGGTCTCGCATGATATATCCGCCTCACTGAAATACGCAACGCATATACTTCATATAGCGAAAAAACAATTGTTTTTCGGTACGGTAAACGACTATATCACCAGCAGTACAGGTTTTGCGGAGGAGGTGTAAAAAATGTCAGAAAAACTACAGTATTATTTTGATTTCCCGATAGTCCGGTATGCATTTACAGTAATAATTCTTGTATCGCTGTGTTCTTCGCTACTGGGCGTGACACTCGTTCTGAAAAGATTTTCGTTTATCGGCGATGGTCTTTCACACGTTGCATTCGGAGCTATGGCAATTGCGACTGTCACAAGCATAACTAATCAGATGTTGATAATACTTCCGATAACGGTAATTTCAGCAATACTAATTCTCCGGACAGGCAGAAATACAAAAATCCGTGGTGACGCCTCAACGGCAATGATTTCCGTCGGAGCGTTGGCAACAGGATATATGCTGATAAATATGTTCTCAAAGTCCGCAAACGTCGCCGGAGATGTATGCAGTACGCTTTTCGGCTCTACGTCTATACTTACACTCGAAAAGAAAGAAGTAATATTATGTATAGCACTTTCGGTAATAGTATTGTGTATATTCGTACTTTTCTATAACAAGATATTTGCGGTTACATTTGACGAAAATTTTTCAAAGGCAACCGGAATAAATGCAGATATATATAATCTGATAATAGCGGTGATAACGGCAATAATAATAGTACTCGCCATGAGTTTAGTAGGTTCGCTGTTGATTTCAGCCCTTATAATATTCCCGTCGATAACGGCAATGCGGATTTTCCGGAGTTTCAGAAGCGTAATAATATGTTCGGCTATAACGGCGGTATTCTGTGGCGGAGCAGGTTTTATAATATCGCTTTTATGCGGTACTCCGGTGGGTGCAACGATAGTCACGGCGGATATTGTTGTATTTTTCGGATTCTGTTTAGTATCGGCAATGAAAAAATGACCCTGTAAAAAAGGGTCATTTGGATTGTTAAAGGTCATTTATTTCCATGAAGATTCTTTGCATCTGTAAATCAGTCTCGGCTATTCTTTCGGCACATTCCTTGAGTTCTTCGGAAATCTCCGGCGTTATGACTGTAGACGGCTTATACTTAAGCTGATGTTCAAGACTTGCCCAGAAGTCCATAGCGATTGTGCGTATCTGAATTTCCACAGGGGCGTACTGTTTTTTGGTAGACAGATAAACCGGTACATTGACTATCAGGTGATAACTCCGGTAACCACTCGGCTTAGGATTTTTAATGTAGTCTTTCTGCTTTATCACTGTGAAGTCGTCACGCCTGCCGAGCATTTCAACAATGGCGTAAATATCGGAGATGTAACAGCAGGTCACACGGATACCGGCTATATCAAGTAGATTTTTCCGTGCTGAATCGGGTGTGAGCGGTAAATTTTTTTTCTGTAGCTTGCCTATTATTGATTGTGGCGATTTCAGACGGCTTTCAATGTTATGAATCGGATTACGCTGAAATTTCACACTAAATTCACTGTCAAGGATATTCAGATAAGTTTTCACAACCTCTATTGCAGAATCGTAAAGGTGCGATAATTCAAGGAAATCCAGAAAAAGTTCCGATAACTTTTCCTTTACCCCCTCGGAATCCTGTTTCATACGTACAGGGAGTCGGTCGATAACATCATCAAAAGTTTCTGTTTCGATCAGATTTGTTGTTCTTCCTTTCTTTCTT
>JAAVHK010000060.1 GCA_014799765.1 Ruminococcus sp. | reverse complement strand
TGGTACGACGAAATAGACGTAGCTGTAGTGAACAAGTATGATATAAAATGGTATAATAAATTTCTGTATGCACCGGTAAAAAAAGGTGACCCGCTCGGAGAAGTTACATTGAAGTACAATGGTGAAGAACTCGGTACTGTTGAACTCGTGGCGGTATCAGATGTTGAACGTTCCACATCAAAGTATAATCTTTATGCGGTAAAACAGTTTATAAGTTCAAAATGGTTCAGGAATACCCTTATAGTATCAATAATGTTATGTGTAGTATATATAATGGTATGCATATACTGCTATGTAATCTACAGGAACAGAAAGAAAGAAGAAGACGCAAAACGTCGGGCTACAAGAAGAAGACTGAATCAGGAAGAATAATATTTCCGGTATTTCCATAGTAATGCCCCCTGTATCACAGAGGGCATTTTTTCTATATATAGATAAATTCGCTGCTTGAATAACCTATAGTTCCGTTATAGTTCACTACGTACCAGTCATCAACCTGACCATTAATCATTACAGTTGAATCATTCGGGATTGAACCTATCACAGCGGAAGAAATATCGGGTAATTTCCGGATATTCAGTCCTGAACCGTCAGTTATGACAGTACCCCACCGTACAGCAGTAGGAGCAACAAGAGGTATTCCGAAATAGTCGCATAAAGACTGTGAAATATTTCTTGCGATAGTATCGAGATTATTTTTTAACCACGCCTCATCAGCATAATTGTCATGATAGCCGAGTTCACACAGAACAGCTACAGCATTAGTGCGGAGAACCTCGCCGAGTGAGGAAGTCGGCACAGCATTGACTTTATCAGGAAGCGGGTATATACTTTTCAGATTATTGGCGATTATATTCGCAAGATATTCACTGTCACGACTTTTAGGAGCAAAATATATATCAATACCCCTTAGCTTTCCGGCGAGATGTTCCGGACCGGCATTTGAATGTAATGCAAGATGTACGTCATAATAAGCGGAATTTGAATCCTTTATCGCACCGTTGACATTTCTTGTCGGGTCATTACGTACAAACGCTATACCACTTGCACGTAAATAAGGCTCTATCCTGTCCGCAAGGAGATTCATATAAAGTTCTTCATTGCCACTGGTAGCGTACTGATTCCATTCCTGAGTAGATGGGCTTAAAAATACCTTTGGCATAAAAAGACATTCCTTTCAGTAGATTGAGAAAATATATCTCATACTATTTTATGCCACAGACGGAATAAATGTTAATTAGGCTGACCTATACGGTGTCGGAGATTGTCTTCTTTGAGTTTACGACCTTCTGCAATAAGATTTTTCATACTTTCGTAGTCACGATTTTGTAGGGCATCACGGTATCTGAGCAGATTTCCTATCAGGGTATCAAGTTCAAACTGTAAGTTGTCGCAGTTCTGCATAAATAAATCAGTCCACATTTTTTCGTTCATAGTAGCGATGCGTGTCATATCCTGAAAACTTCCGCCACTGAAACCGCATTCAAGATTTAATTCGGGACTTTTTACGTAAGCACTTGAAACTATATGGGCAAGCTGTGAGGTATAAGCAATCATTTTGTCGTGATTTTCGGGACTGGTCTTAACAATTTTACCTGCTCCGATTTCTGTGGCGAGTTTCTGAAGAAGTTCAATGTCACCGTCGGAACTGTCCTCAAACGGTGCGATAATGAAATTAGCTTTTACGAATAAATCGGGCGTACTGTTTGAATATCCGCCGAACTCCTTGCCAGCCATAGGGTGTATGCCGAGATAACGAAGACCGTTATTTTCGGCTATGGATTTCATACGTACGGAAAAATCGCCTTTTATACCGCAAACGTCGGTAATAAGAGTGTTTTTGCTGAATTTACCGGCATTTTCGGAAAAGAATTTTTCAGCGGTATCAGGAAAAAGCGATATTATAACCAAATCAAAATTTGTGTAATTACCGTCGAAAGCGTAATCTATGGCGATGTCACGGAGGGCATTTTCCTCAATATCGTGATTTATGTCGCAACCGGTTACGGTATGGTAGGTATATTTTTTCAGTGCCTTGCACACTGAACCGCCTATAAGTCCGAGACCGACAACAAGAATATTCATAAAAAAATCAGACCTTTCATGTATTTTTAATAAAATTATACCGCTTTAAATTGTAAAAGTCAATAGTTTTTGTTTTGATAATATAATTTAACGGAAGTATTCCGTGAACGGTTCGGGAGTAGTTATGACCAGCTTGTTGAGGTACGCAAGCGGTGAAGTTTCCGGAAGTTCAAATTTCAGGGAGTACGCACAGAGAGTCTGACGAAAAACACCATAACGCTTGTTAAGAGAGGTATTACCGTATTTTCCGTCGCCTAAGATGTACGCTCCGACGTGTGCGAGATGGGCTCTTATCTGGTGAGTACGTCCGGTGAAAAGTGTCACTTCGATAAGAAAGAGACCGTTTTTTCTGTCAAGGACTTTGTAGCCGGTTCTGATTGGCTTGTAGCCGTCGGATTTTTTATCGGATATGCGGACAATATTTCTGCCGTCGTCTTTTCTGTGATATGCAGAAATAATGTCTTCATTTTGCGGTGGTGGCGTGACGGTCACACAACGGTAAATTTTATGTAGATTACCATTCCGGATAGCCTCATTTATTTCACGCAGAGAGACGGCATTTTTTGCAGAAATTATCAGACCGCTTGTATTGCGGTCAAGCCTGTTACACAGAGCAGGTGCAAAGGAATTTTCCGTTTCGGGAGAATATTCATTCTTATTATAAAGGTAATGTTTTATGCGGTCTATCAGGGTATCGGCGGTGCTTGTACTGTTTGAATGCGGGTCAAGACCTACCGGCTTGAAAGTGATTAAAATGTTATCGTCTTCGTGTATGATGTCCAAATCCGGTGGTGAGTTCAGAAAATTCATATCGTGTTTCTTTTCGGCGGATAGCTCCTGTTTAACATAAACTGTCACAACGTCACCGGCATTAAGTATTGCCGAAATATCACAACGTTTACCGTTAATTTTGATGTCTTTTTTTCTGAAAAGTCTGTACATCATGCTTTTAGGAAGTTCCGGAAGTGCTTTAGTAACAAACTTGTCCACACGCTGACCGCAGTCATTATCATTTACTGTAAAAGTAACCATTTAAAAAAACCTCTTTTCCGATAAATTTTATATAGAAATTTTTGAAAAAAATCAATAAATTAGTTAAAAAAGCCGAAAATAGTTTCGGTGGGAAATTTTTTCTTTTCACGTATTGCATTTTGAAGTAAAGTATGGTATAATAAAAATATTACAAAATGTTTACAAAAAATCAGGCTGTCCGCTTCGGGCTGGTACAGCTTTATTGTTTTTACGGGAGGACTATTAAAATGCATTTTTATAAAAAAATTCTTTCGGCTGTTATGTCTTTGGCGATGGCAGGTACAGCGATTATTTATGACCCTGTACCACAGACTATAGCCGTCGACTCTCCGGAAGAATCGGCTGTTGAATTATATAATACCACAAATCCGGAAGAAAGTAAAGAGGAAACAACAGATTCACAGCAGGCTACCGAATCACCTTTCAGGGTTTTTGATATATATAATGCCTATATGGGATATACAACAACAACAACTACTACTACCACAACAACAACTACTACTGCGGAAACTCCTGTTGAAGCAACTACTACAACTACAGCAGTGACCGATACAGACCAGTCAATTGTTACGAGACAGGCAAGAGGTATTGACGTTTCGCAATGGCAGTCAACTATAGACTGGGCAACTGTAAAGGATTCAGGTGTTGAATTTGCAATCATGAGAGCCGGTTATGGTAAGGAGTATTCACAGAAAGACCCTACTTTTGATTACAACATGAAAAACGCTCAGGCAAACGGTATTGACTGCGGTGCATACTGGTACAGTTACGCAACAGATGTTGAATCCGCAAAACGTGAAGCGGAAGTATGTTATTCAGTCATAAAAGATTATAATTTTACATATCCGATTTATTTTGACATTGAAGACCCTACACAAGTAAATCTTAGTACGGCACAGATTACGGCTATAACAGAAACTTTCTGTTCAGCACTTGCGGAAAAAGGTTATAGAGTAGGAATTTATAGTTATTCAAACTTCCTTAACTCGAAAATTTATTCTAATGTACGTGATAAGTACGATGTATGGGTAGCAAATTTTGATGTTTCCGCACCGTCATATAACAATAAATACGAGATGTGGCAGTATTCCGCAAGCGGTCAGGTTGACGGCATTGCCGGAGATGTTGACCTTGATGTAGCATATGTGAATTATCCGTATATAATGTCGCCTGATACATACGTTGATACCCCCGGAACAACTTTCCACTATTCAATGACAAGTTTCACTACAACCACCACTACAAGTGATTATCTTGACGAGGGTATAGATGTTACTGTATGGCAGGGCGATGTTGACTGGAAAGCCGTAAAGGATTCCGGTATAGATTACGCCATAATCCGTGCAGGTTACGGAAGATACGCTTCACAGAAAGACGAAAAGTTTGAACAGAACATGGAGCAGGCTGAAGCAAACGGTATTGACAGGGGTGTTTACTGGTACAGTTACGCCGATACCGTTGAAGCTGCTTTAATGGAAGCAAAGGCTTGTTGTGAAGTAATAAAGGGTTATAAACTTGAATATCCGGTTTATTTCGATATTGAAGACGCTTGTTTTGATAAATTAACTAATGATGAAATCCGTGCTATTACCGATACATTCTGTAAGTACATGGAAGAACAGGGTTATTGCTGTGGCGTTACAAGCTATTCAAACTTCCTGAAAAACAGACTGGGTGTATCGTTCCTGAAACAGTACACCGTATGGATTGCCCATTATAACGTAAGAAAGCCAAGCTATGGCGGTTACTATGGTATGTGGCAGTATTCATGTAACGGCACTGTAAGCGGTATAAACGGAGCTGTTGACCTTGATTACGCCTATGTTGACTATCCGGCACTTATGATTGAATGTCACCGTAACGGTTATTAATAAATAATATAAATCAATATGCATATCGTTATTTTACGGTATGCATATTTTATCAGGGGAGATTATTTATGGTAAAATTTATTATAGGAAAAATGGGTAGCGGAAAAACTACCTGTATGTTTGAAAAAATAAAAAAGTGTTCCGGCAGACAACTTGTAATAGTTCCGGAGCAGTTTTCATACGAATTTGACAAGAAACTTTATTATTTTATCGGTGCTGAAAAGTTCAATGAAATACTTTCGCTTACGTTCACAGGACTTTCAAGACATATTTTTCAGCTTTTCGGAGAACCTGACAGAAAAGGCGAATACGCTGACAATTATGCACGCATGATACTTATATATCAGGCTATAGCCTCCGCACAGAGTAATCCCGATGCACTTAATTACTTCCGGAAACAGAGTTCATATAACGGTTTTGCGGAAGAAGTCCTTGACCTCATAAACGAAATGAAGCGTACCGGAATACAGCCGGATTTACTCATGCAGAAATCGGCATTTCTTGACGGTCGCCTCATGGACAAGGCAAACGATATAGCAAATATATATCTTGAATACAACCGGCTTATGTCTGAATACGGATTCAAGGATAATTTTGAAAATATCATACAGGCATCCGAAACAGCTAACCGTGAGGAATTTTTCAGGGGTATGAATATATATATTGACGAGTTTGAAAGTTTCAACGGTGACCAGCTTGAAATGATAAGGATTATGATTGAATCGGCAGAAAACGTATATATAACTCTCCGTACAGATGACGTAAATGCCGGAAGTTTCACACTTTTTGATACCGTAAATAATACATACCGTCGTATAAACCGTATATGCAGTGAACTGAATATCATACCGGAAATTGAAGACTGCGGTGAAAGTAAGCGTTTCAGAAATGAAGAACTCCTGTATTTAAGTACACATATCATGCAGAATAAGTCCTATGACGGTAAACAGCCACCACGTCCGGAAAATATAAGGATATTTGAATCTAAAGATATGTACAGTGAAGCCGAATATGTATGTGCGACAATAAAACATCTTGTATGCGAAATCCCTGAACTGCATTACAGTGATATTGCCATACTGTCGAATAATATTGAAGATTACGCTGAAATTCTCCGTGAAACGTTTGAAAGATGTGAAATACCGTATTTTATGAGTATTCCAAAACCTGTAATGCATTCTTCAGTAATGGTATTCATAATATCAGTACTGGAAATACTTTCGGCAAGGAAAATAAAATCCGAACATATTTTCCGTATAATGAAGTGCGGAATACTTGACATTCCTGTTACCGATATATCGCTTTTTGAGAATTATTGCTATAAATGGAATATCGACGGCGATGTATGGAAAAAACCTTTCACAGCTGATGACATAAACCTTGTACTTCTTGAAGATATAAGGCAATCTGTAATAAATCCGCTTATGGAACTTAAGAAAAAAGTTTCGGGGAAAAATTCCGCCACGTCGATATGCCGTATGTTGTACGAATATCTTAAAGAGTGCGGAGCAGAAAAAAGTATCGCTAAAATGATGGGTGAACTTATCCGCAATGACCATGACTACGAAGCCGGAGAACTGAAACGTCTGTGGGCGTGTCTGATAGATATTCTTGACAGCATATCATCTGTACTGGGCGAAAAAATAATAACTTTCACGGAAATTTCACGTACAATAAAATCAATGATAGGAAAACTTGAATATTCCGTAACTCCGCAGACACTTGATTCCGTTATGACAGCATCAGCACGTACCGCAAGACTTTCTGAACCGAAAGTAGTATTTGTGATGGGTGCAAATGACGGCGATTTTCCAAATCAGGTAAATATGCACGGTTTATTTTCCGAAAACGATAAACAACGTCTTTCGGAAAACGGCATAGAAATATCACGTTCACTTGCGGAACTTATTTCCGCCGAAAGACTTGTTGTATATAAAACATTGTCGACAGCTTCCGAAAAGATTTATATAACATATACTCTTTCGGATTTATCAGGAAAAAGCAAATATCCTGCCCAGACCGTCGGTAACATAATAAAAATGTTCAATGACCCGAATATATTAATTACTAAAGACAATATAAATATTGATTACTATGCAGTGACTTATCATTCTGCATTCTATCATTATATGCA
>JAAVHK010000059.1 GCA_014799765.1 Ruminococcus sp. | reverse complement strand
TACGGTACTGCAACCATACCGCAATTTTTACAATGTACAATCGGAATAGGTTCACCCCAGTAGCGTTGACGGTTAAATGCCCAGTCTTTCATTTTGTACTGTACACCATGCTCACCGCAACCGAGATTTTCCAGTACGGAAAGCATTTTTTCAATAGCATCTTTTTTGTTGTCAATGCCGTTCAGTATATCGGAATTAATCATTTCACCGTTACCGGTATAGGCTTCTTTGGAGATGTCCCCACCCTTTATTACCTCGATAATGTCAATGCCGAATTTTTTCGCAAAATCGTAATCTCTCGTATCATGTGCCGGTACTGCCATGATAGCCCCTGTACCATAGCCCATCATTACGTAATCTGAAATATATATCGGAATTTCTTTTTTCGTTACCGGATTTATCGCCGTGAGACCCTCTATTTTTACACCGGTCTTGTCTTTTACAAGCTGTGTTCTTTCAAATTCGCTCTTTTTTGCACATTCGTTTCTGTAGTCGTCGAGAGCGTCTATATTTGCAATGGAATCCCTGTATTTCTGAATAATCGGGTGTTCCGGAGCGATAACCATGAACGTCACGCCGTAAAGAGTATCCGGACGTGTTGTGTATATACGGAGTTTTTCTTCATTTTCCCTGATACTGAAATCTACAAATGCACCTGTTGATTTGCCTATCCAGTTTTGTTGCTGGAGTTTGACATTAGGGAGATAGTCTACCTGCTCCAGACCCTGTAAGAGTTTATCGGCGTATTCTGTTATACGGAGATACCATACTTCTTTAGTTTTCTGAATAATATCGCTGTGACATACATCGCATTTACCGCCCTGTGAATCCTCATTTGAAAGTACTACTTTACAACTCGGACAGTAATTTACAGATGTCTTGTCACGGAAAACAAGACCTTTTTCAAACATTTTCAGGAAAATCCACTGTGTCCATTTGTAATATTTTTCTTCTGTGGTATCAATAACACGTGACCAGTCGAAAGAAAAACCTACTTTTTTAAGCTGTCCGGTGAATTTTTCAATGTTACGGTCTGTAACTATACGAGGGTGAATTTTTTCCTTTATAGCGGTGTTTTCCGTCGGAAGTCCGTAAGCGTCGAAACCTATCGGGAAGAGTACGTTATATCCCTGCATACGCCTTTTACGTGCTACCACTTCGAGACCTGAATAAGCCTTGATATGTCCTACGTGCATACCGTGTCCGGACGGATAAGGAAATTCAACCAGTGCATAGAATTTCTTTTTATTGAAATCGTCCGTTGCCTTGAATATGTTGTTTTCGTCCCAGTATTTCTGCCATTTTTCCTCGACAGCCTTATAATTATATCTGTCCATTTAAAATCATTCCTTTACTTAAATTTAAAATAATTTCCAAATTCTGACCATTTATTCATGAAATGCTCCTTTATGTCTTTGTTGGTGACAAGAAGCACAGCACATACAATATCTATTACACCCTCAATGAAGTATAACCAGTTACTACCGAAGTTTGAAATATTAGTCGGCAGGTGTATCACCGCTACAAGAAACAGTACAGCTCCTACGCCTGTATTAGTATACTGAAATCCCATGAAAAGCAATACCGCAAGCAGTACAGCCCACAGCAGTCCGAATACACTCACTCCACCAGCTATGACCATATTAAGAACAGATTTCACTATAATATATACGCCCATTGCCGTGACCATATTTCTGCCTTGTATATTGTTGGTGTTCATGAAAGAATCACTCCTTTATAAGCAAATCGCCTATATCTACAGGGGTAGCATCTGCCCACAGACCTTCAAGGTTATAAAACTGTCTCTGAGTTCTGTCGAAGACGTGTATTATAATATCGGCGTAATCAAGGATAATCCATGTATTGCCGGTATCTGATTCACGGCGTTGTGGTTCAATACCTTTCTGTGATAACTGAAATTCTACTTCATCAGCGAGTGTCCGTGCGTGTGTATTGCTTGTGCCGTTGACTATTATAAAATAGTCGGCAAGTATAGTAAGGTCAGTTACTTTAAGTGCCTGAATATCCTCACCCTTTTTTGTGTCAAGGGCTTTGATTATTGTTTCTAATTTTTCCTGTTGAGTCATAAAAATTTATACCTTCTTTCTTTGATTTACTTTAAAAGAAAATTACTGTTATCTGCGTCACCGTCGCTTATATCCTGTAGATTGTCGGAAGTATCATCATACATAGGGTTCTGATAATCCGTGATATACTCGACTATCGACGAATCGGAACTTGTCATAATTTTCTGATATGGTCTGAAATAGTTGTTAAGCATATTGAGTGTTGCCAGCTTATGCACGGAATAAATGTCATAAATCTGACCGTCCGGAGCGTAATATTTTGCACCCTCACCAGGTACCATATTTACCTGTACTTTTTCCATTGACAGCGTGGAAGCAAAATCGGCAAGCATACCTATATCGCCTAAACTCATATTAGTATAGATATATTCATTATCATATATTTCCTTGAGATAGCTATATAACTGTAGTCTGCCCTCGTCGTTGACTATGCTGAAAAGTTTTTCCATAGCGGCAGCCATAAAACGTCGCTGATTTTTCATGCGTCCTATATCGCCCTCTGCCAATGCCCACCGGAAACGCACAAACCATTCCGCCTGTTCACCACTCAGAATTGTATCGCCTGCCGGTATACGTTTGTCGGCTTCGTACATAATTTCCTCGTCAAGTGAAATCGGTATACCGCCGACAAGATTCACCATGTCTACAATATCGTGACAACCTGTAGTTATATATGCGTCTATCGGGATTCCGAAATTTTCCTGAACCGCATTGACTACACGCTGTATAGGCGGTGTGACGTATCTTTCACCCATAGCGTATATACTGTTGAATTTCCCTGTAGGACTGCTTGTATAATCCGGCAGACAGGTATCACGGGGAATCTGTAGTATATTAAGTGCATTATGACCTATATCGAACTGACAGACCCATATGACATCAGTATTAAATTCTTCCTCATCGAATCCGAGGAAAAGCACACTGTACTGACCCTCAACAAGTTGCGGTAAGTCGAGACCGTCCGAAAAATCAACGTCAACTATTTCATTATTTATCTGCAAATCCATAGTGTTATGACGTAATTCGCCCTCAACCTGTACGAGTGGCTGGAAATTCTTCACAAAATTTATTATTGAAGTGTTTCCGTTATCGCTTTTCAGTATAGGCATATTAAGAACCATAAAACCTATGAGAACTATACTCGACGATATTGAAATAACATTCACGGCAAAATCTCGGACAGAAATTCTGTTTTTCTTTTTGTTTTTCTTTTTTTTCCGTTTTTTCTGTACCTGCTCCGTATTATCGGATTCTTTGGTTTTCTGTACTTTATTTTTCTTCGGTTTTTCCTTTGGTTTTTTCTTTTTCTTCTTATCGGGTTTGGTTTCCGGAAGTTTTTTAATACCTCTTATGCGTTTACCGGTATCAGATTCATTTTCAGGACTGTCAGCGGAATATCTGCCGTTATAGGTTTCAAAGGAACTTCCCCCTATAGCGTGACTTTCAGGTTTTCTGCCGTCTGAAGAGTATCTGCCGTTATATACATCTTTGGTAACGACACCTTTTTCATATTTTCCCTTATACGATTTAGGCGGGTTTGCATCAAACTGTATCTTATTTATTTCACTAAGTTCTTTTTCATTGTACCTGCTTTTATAATGTTCCTTGGTAAGTTCGGGTTCAAATTTTTCCCTTTCCTGACTTTCAAGGGGTCTGACTTCGTATTTACCGCCGGTGGAATTTGTTTTTTTCTGATTTTTTTTGTTTTTACGGTTTTTATTGTCATCAATCTGTGAAATTTTTCTTATAGGTTCATTTTTAATTAAATCCTCGTCCATCTTGCCGAAACCTCTCTTTAAGATTATTTTTTATTTTTTTCCTTATGCTGTAATCTCTTATAGAAATTATATCCTTCCACCGTGCATATCGGAAGAAAACCACCTTTTTTAACGACGGATTTTACAGAAAATTCAAACGCCTCCAGCATAGCACCGTTGAGATTTGTATAGGATATTTTCCGCATTTTATCAACGACCTTGTAATCTCTGTCTGCTGAAATGAGGTCACCAAGATAGACTATTTCTTCAAGTCGTGTCATACCGGCACGTCCTACTGTATGAAAGCGTATCGAATTAAGTATATCAATATCTTCGATACCGAAATGTGTCTTTATAAAATACGCACCGGCTATAGCGTGCCATAATGACTTTGTATCGAGTTCTTCACGGCTTACAGAAAAATTACTTTCAATGACAAGTTTTTTCTGATGTTCGTCGGATATTTCCTTGCATATATCGTGAAGAAGTCCGGCAAAATATGCTTTGTCAGGGTCTTCACCGTATTTCAGGGCAAGTTTCCGGCACTCTTCGGCAACGTTAAGCGAATGTGTATAACGTTTCTGGGAAAGATTTGCTTTAAGATATTTTTTCATCTCTGAAGTATCATATAACAAAATTTTTTCACCTCACAATTAAATATCGGCTGTGTACAATTTCTTTAATCTTATATATTGTACTACTTTTTCGTCAAGATAGCAAGAGAAATCAGAATTTTTTAATATTTTTTTCCTTATTTCCGTGGAAGATACTACTTCCGGCGGTGCAGTACTGATAAAAATTCTGCCGTCGGGTGAGAGTTCACGGGATTTTTTCCGGAGTGCGTCAAGGTCACCGACATTACGTGAAACTACACATAAATTTACGTATGAAAGAATTTTGTCAGAACAGTACCATTTGTCGAAAGTCAATAGCATATCGCTACCGATAAGCAGAAACAAATCATCTTCCGGAAACTTCCGGCGGAAGTATTCCACTGTATATATCGAATAGCTTACACGGTTCTGTTTTAATTCATAGTCGCTGACGTGGAATCTTTCATTTCCGGAGCAGGCAAGTTTTAACATCTCAAGCCTGTCCTCTTCGGAAATATATTCAGCACTTGACCGGTGTGGCGATATTTTTGACGGTACAAAAAATATTCTGTCAAGTCGGCAGTCTTTCATCACGGTTTCCGCAAGATG
Organism: Ruminococcus sp.; assembly: GCA_014799765.1. GTDB lineage: Bacteria > Bacillota > Clostridia > Oscillospirales > Ruminococcaceae > Ruminococcus. Next base: position 127 of record JAAVHK010000059.1, on the reverse strand, counting down.
TACATGACCGTTATGCACCGGATTGAAACTTCCGCCATATATACCGGTTCTCATTTCGGGATATTTTCAATAACAGGGTCTTTCGGATTACGTCTGAAAAGCACGAACTTTGACCCGATAACCTGTA
>JAAVHK010000058.1 GCA_014799765.1 Ruminococcus sp. | reverse complement strand
TAACAGTACCATATATAAAGCCGTTTATCGTAGCAAATATAGTATTCACCGTAATAGACACTTTCACTAATCCGCTTAATAAGGTCATGGAAAGAATATCGGTTATGCGTAATCAATGGGCTTTCGGTGAGGCTTCCGCTATGGCGTGGTTTTATTTTGTGGTCATCATGCTTATAACTGTAGTAACAGTTATTATATTCAGTAAAAGAAGTGATTGATATGTACAGATTTAAAAAATATATATGGAATTTTTTCCGGACGGTCATTCTGATATGTACCGGATTTATAGTGATATATCCGGTAATATACATGATTAGCTGTGCATTCCGTAAAAGTTCCGATATGAATGACCCGTCAGTGATATGGATTCCGAAACATTTTACGCTTGACGTCATAAAAGATACCGTAAAGGCTATGGATTTCGGAAACGCTCTGAAAAATACGTTGTTTCTTAACGTAGGCTGTGCGGTGGTACAGGTCATTTCATGTGCGGTGACAGGTTACGGCTTTGCGAGATTCGATTTCATAGGAAAAAATTTTCTTTTCGGGATAGTCATAATGATGATATTAGTACCGCCACAGATTATTTCATTGCCGTTATATACACAGTTTATGAACTTCGGAGCAGGTAATTTCCGGATAAATCTTATTGACACTATGTTTACTATGTATCTTCCGGCAATATCGGCAAACGGTCTTAAATCAGGTCTGATGATTTTTATTTTCAGACAGTTTTTCAGAGGATTTCCGAAAGAGCTTGAAGAATCCGCTTACATAGACGGCTGTACGCCTTTCAGAACTTTTATATCAGTCATAATGCCTAACGCCTTACCGGCTGTACTGACAGTCTTTCTGTTATCGGTAGTCATTTACTGGAATGATTTCTATACGAGTTCAGTATTTTTCCGGAATAACGAAACTCTCGGACTTGCTCTTGAAAATCTCGACAGTAAATTGAAAATGCATCTTTTCGGAGAGAATACACAGATAAGTCTGCATGAACAGGTTGTTTGGCAGGAAGCAGGGTGTTTTCTTGTGTTGTCTCCGTTGCTGATTATGTACGTATTTTTACAGAAACATTTCACAGAGGGCATAGAACGTTCCGGAATTATTATGTGACGTTTGTTACAGTTTTGTAATATGTTTTTTGTGCATATTGTATAATAAAATCTTTGAATTTATCGCAAAAGTTTTCTGAAAAATCCATTTACTTTAGTTTCCATTCGTGGTATAATATATAGCATACAGGAAATTCCGCTTTATTTTCCGGAGGGATTTATATGAAAAAATCAATCATTCTGTTTGCAATGGTTTTAAGTATTGTATGTGCTTCGTGCAGACAAAACATCAAAGCCGAAAAAATTTCACAGTTTGTCGGAAAGTGGCAGTGGCTGAAATTTGTCGTCGACGGTGAAGAATTTTTTGACATACCTATGAACGCTGTATATCAGATTGAACTTTGTGAAAATGGTTCGGTAATATTCCGTGACACTTCCAGTGAAATTATTGACAATGATATTACATGGAACTGGCGTGAAATTTCAGACGGTACAGAAGTTGAATTTTACAGCAGTGATGATGATACTGATGTTTGTACTCTTGACAGCGACGGGCTTTTATGTTTTTCGGAAGAGGATACAATACTTTATCTTGAAAAAGTCAGCGAGTTTGTACCCTATGTTGAAATTCCGGAAGAAACTACAGAAAATACTACTCATGAATATACAGATTCTGACCCGACCGCTTTTATCGGCGAATGGGAAAGTACTAAAATTTCTGTCCGGAATAAAAAACAGTATCTGATTACTGACTATTCACTTGAAGATATTTTCCGGCTTACGATAAACAGTGACAATACAGCAGTTGTTTCAGGTATTGAAATAAGCGGTTCTGAAAATCCTGTGGCTTATACGTATGGAATGGTAAGCGATACTGAAATAGAACTTTTCAGCAATAACGGAAGTATTATTCTACTTTCCCTTGACAATAAAGGTTTACTTGTATATAATAATTCTGATATGACTGTATATCTGAAAAAATTATAAAAATGCAGTTTCCGGTATTAATACCGATACTATAACCAAATAAAAAGGAGATAACAATTTATGAAGAAATTACTTGCACTCTTAATGGCTTGTGCCACAATGACCTGTGCTTTTGCATCATGCGGTGATGAGAGTGATGACGGTGCTGGCGGTTCTGTATCAACATCAGATGAGAGTTCCGTTTCTGAATCCGGTGCGGACAAAGTCGAAAGCGATAATGCAGACAAGTCAGAAGAAGACGAGACTTCAGAAGAAAGTTCTGAAGAAGAATCCGAAGAAGATTCCGATGACACTTCTGTAGATGATGACGAAAATACAGACAATGTACAAAAAACAACAATTCAGTTCCTTGATGATGTTGATTCCTCTGATTTCGTCGGAAAGTGGGAATGCGAAAAACTCGTTGTTGAGGGCGAAGAAATGACTGATTTTATGGGTATGCCTCTTTATGCCGTTTATCAGCTTGACATAAAGGAAGACGGTACGGCTATTATGGGTGAATCATTAAATGACATAAGTGACGCAGAAGTTTCCATGACTTACGAGTGGGGCGTTGTAGGCGACAATGAAATAGCTATCGTAAATGATACCGGAGATACTATGCGTTTCGAGTATGACGGAACATATATTATAGGTTCGGAAGAAGGCTATGACGAACAGATTTATTTTGTTAAAGTTGAAGAGTTCACACCGTTTGACTTCGAGGCTTTCATGAATGAATTCCAGGAGGGTCTTGACGATATTGAAATTGATGACTCCGTTTTTGACGGTGAAGTTTCTGATACGGATGAAACAGTTGATACAGATGAATCCGTTGCTTCTGATGAGAACGTTGACACAGTCGACGAGGAAAACGTTGAAACACCTGAAGAATCTGTAGCAGAATAATTTCAGGTGAACACAATGAAAAAATTACTTGTATTTCTGACAGCCTGTGCTATGATGTCTGTTATGTTTTCGTGCGGTGAAAAGGAAGAAAGTTCCGGCAGTGATGGTTCTGTAGGTGAAAGTTCCGTAGTTCAGCCGGAAACCCATGCTTATGACGAAAGCGTTGACAAAAGTATTTTTACAGGAAAATGGGAATGTTGCCGACTTATTATAAACGGTAATGAAACAGATTCTTACAGAGGTATGCCGTCATATGCTGTTTTTCAGTATGATATACATGAAGACGGTACAGTTACTCTTCCTGATTCCCTTATGGAAATTTCGGACCCTGCAAACCCTATAATTTATACGTGGGGAGCAATAAGCGATACTGAAATAGAAATAGTCGGTTCTAACGGAAGTGTTATAGCATATGAACTCAATGACGGAAAACTTGAAAATATAGGCGAAAGTCAGGAAATCTATCTTGAAAAAGTTGACGAATTTCAGTATTTTGACTTCAAATCATTCTATGAAGAAATGGCAAATCAGTTTGTACTGACACCTGTGGAGACTGACGCAGCCGGAAATATTATCGGTGAGGGCGAACCTGTTACGGTAGGCGAAAATTAAATAATTAGACAGCGGACTTTATTTAAAAAAAGTCCGTTGTTTTTCAGATTATAAGGAGGTGTATTTATGTCATTCAAATTAAATGATGTAGTACCGTGGGGAAGAAATTTCGGTGAATACGTTAATATGTTCAATCTGACTGAAAGCGATTTGTCAAAGAAAATTGCCGGTTTCGGAGATGGTCCGGCAAGTTTCAACTGTGAAGCAACCGCAAAGGGTTATGATGTCGTATCTTTTGACCCTGTTTATAAGTTTTCAGGAGAAGAAATCAGTAAACGTATTGAGGAAGTACGTATTATAGTCATGCAACAGATGAAAGAAAATATTGATAATTACGTATGGAAAAATATACGGGATTTAAATGAACTTGAAAATCTGCGTATGTCTGCAATGCTGTTGTTTTTATCGGATTATGATTGCGGAAAAGCTGAAAATCGTTATATTTTCCATACACTTCCCGAAAAGCTACCATATAATGATAATACTTTTGATATTGGTCTGAGTTCACATTTTCTTATGATGTATACTTCATTGGGATATGATTTTCATATTAAGGCAATATCCGAAATGTTAAGAGTTTGTCGGGAAGTACGTATCTTTCCGATAGTTGACCTTGATGCAAATAACACATCGCTTATAAATGATGTGTTAAGTTACTTCAATAATCATTATACTACTGAAATCGTAACGACAAATTACGAATTTCAGAAAGGCGAAAATAAACTGCTTATTATAACTAAATAAAAAAAAAGCGGACTTTCTTATAAAAAAAGTCCGTTTTTTTGTGTTTTGAATGTTAAATTATTTCCTTGCCGTAATGCCATGAATAGTCAAGCATTTCCACTGTATAGCAGTCAAGTTTTTCAAGCAGTGGGAGTACATCTTTTTTGGCTGATTCGAGGTCATGTTCGAGATAATTTCCGCACTCCACAGCGGAACAACCCATAATTTCGCCGTCGTATTCCGATATGTACTTATATGCATCTCTTACAAGTTTTATGGCGTTTTCGTGTGGAAGTCCACGTGTGAGCAGGTAAAAACCTGTCCGGCAACCCATTGGACCCACATATATTATATTCTTTCCATATTCGGAATTTCTTGCATATGTTGCGAAAATATGTTCAATGGTATGCAGTGACGGATTGGAAATATATTTCCCACCGTTAGGGCGTACCATTCTTACATCATATGTAACAATATCGTCGTCGGTACGTGATATGTACATACCTACACCGAATTTAGTGTGGTCAACCTGAAAACTTGCTATTTTTTCCATTAAAAAAAACTCCGTTCATTAGATTTTTCATATCGTCGGGGATATCCGACTTTACAGTTATAAATTCGTCCGTGATTGGATTTCTGAAAGACATCATACCACAGTGAAGAGCCTGTCTTGAAATATCGTCACGTTTTCCGCCATAGAGGTCATCACCGGCGAGGGCGTGACCGATATGCGAAAAATGTACTCTTATCTGGTGAGTGCGTCCGGTTTCAAGATGTATTTCAAGAAGTGAATATTTTTCACTATGGGTGATACGTCTGTAGTGTGTAACTGCCGTCTGACCGTCCGGACGGACACACCGTACTATTATTGATTCGCATTCACGTGCGATAGGTGCGTTGACAGTACCGGAAATATCTGTTATTCCGTGGACTATCGCATAATATGTTTTTTTACATGATTTCTGTAAAATATTTGCGGAAAACGGATTTTTTGCGATTATTACAAGTCCGGAAGTATCCTTGTCAAGACGGTTTACCGGTCTGAAAGTAAGTTCCGGATACAGATACGCAAAATAATTACCGACTGTATCGCCCTGATGTTTTATGGACGGGTGTACAGGTATTCCGGCAGGTTTATCGAAAATAACGAGATTTTCATTTTCAAAAGCCACCGGAATATCAAGTTGCGGATTAGGTTCAAGAAATTTACTGTCATTTATTTTCAGAATAATTACGTCACCGTCGTAAACAGTATCAATCGTGCGTATTGTCGTACCGTTACGAGTAATGCCGTTTTCCTCACGTTTCAGTCTGGTGAGTAAACGCCGTGAAACGTCTTTTTTTTCTGTAAGAAATTTTTGCAGGGTCATCGGATTTTTTGAATTTACGGTTAATTTTAATTCTTTCAGAATAGTCGTCCTCCCTCACGTAAATGGAAATGCTTAAAGAAAAAGCCGTCATAAGTTCCGGCAGAAAGTAAAGAGAAGTCAGGGGTATGATTACAGGGAAAAAGTAGGTGATAAAAAGTTTAATCATACCTGAATGCCGTCCACGCATGAACCGGAAAGCATACAATACTGACCGGAACACACTTTTCTGTGGGAAGTGTGCCATAAGAAAAGGTACTACAAAAAGCGTCAGGCGGATGTTCAGCCAGAAATACAGCGATAATATCGTGAACACTACAGCCTGTACCACTATGAATAAATCATCTGTATGCATGATAAGATAGTAAGTTATAAGTCCGCATATACCGGCGGGAACAAGTGCGAGTATACCTATAAATTTAGTCCACAACGACAATGCAAGACTTCTGCCGAAATTTCTGCCGTTCACGAATATTTCCGACAATGGCGTAAAATGGTCATTATCGTAACATATTTCACATAATCTGTATGCCGATACATATACAAGGGGTGCGGTGGTCAGCCACCGTAGTATCATGGTAAATACGGCGATAGTAACCTGTAGTGGATTTTCACCGCTGAAAAGTTCAACAGGTTGTATTTCCCCGACATAAATCAACAGGCTATAGACTGTAGCTTCTACAGACCTGAAAAATATTTCCGGAAGAAACGGAATTAAACATATTATAACAGTGCTTATGCGTTTATGTTTAAGTAAAGCCTTTGAATATTTAATCAGTTCATGTAATTTCATAATATACCTCCGGAATTTTTAGATATATTATGTCACAGAAACTGTAAAAATATTCAATTACAGAAATTCTTCCGGTACTTTATTATACGGACAGTAACCTAAAATTTCAAACGCCTGTGAATTTAACCACATCTGAGCAGTAACAAGAATGTCGAAACCCTCGCCGAACGGTGCTGTAAGAACATCGGGATTATATTTAGGCAGTCCGAAACACAACAGCATATTCGAGATTATGCCACCATGTGTGATTATCGCACTGTTTGTGATGCCGTCGTTCATCATGTCGATTATTATATTATGAATCGCCTTGTAAGTCCGTGCGGTCATCTGCTGTAGGCTCTCACCGTTAGGAGCGTGGGAATCCGTACCACCTTTCAGCCATTTCAGATAATCCGGATTTTTTATCAACTCGTCAACGCTTTTGTTTTCAAAGTCTCCGAAGTCTGTTTCACGTAAATCATCTACCGTAACAAGTTGAGTTTCCGGAAAAAGTATGTCAGCCGTTTCGGTACATCTTTTCAGCGGTGAACTATATACTCTGTGTACTATCGGATAATCGAACTCATCCATTTTTGAAGCTAATTCAGCTCCGCCCTTATCTGACAGCGGAATATCTGTTTTTCCTATGTAGATACCTTTTTCATTGGCGACGGTCATGCCGTGCCGGATAACACTTATTCTGTAACCTTTAATATTAATCAATCCTTTCAAGACCGTATAATTAATTATAGTATTCCTGAAGTTTTTTGTCAAGTGAAATGTATGGTCAAAGTGCATAAAAAACAGATGTTTTTTTTTAACTTCCGGCAAATATAATGAAAAGTTTGTCAGAAATCCGGAAATTATTTCATATTTCACCATATTTACATATTATACAAAATGTATTATAATATATATTGGATTACATTATTTCAGGAGGTTTATTAAAATGAACTCAGATTTTGCAAGAATCATAACATTACAGCGTAAGGAACATCATATCAGTCAGAAACAGGCGGCAAATGATTTAGGTATATCACAGGCGTTACTTTCGCACTATGAAAAGGGTATCCGTGAATGCGGACTTAGTTTTCTTGTCAAGATAGCGGATTACTATAACGTATCGTGCGACTATCTTTTAGGACGTACTCCCGAACCGGACGGTAAAAATATAACTATTGAGGACATTCCCGACGACGACGGCAACAATAAACTTGAAATGCCTTCACCAAAGATTATAAACTTCAACAGACGTATTGTAAATAATTCAATCAGTCTGCTGTTCAGCTTCGCACAGAAAGCCAACAGTATAACTCTTATAAAGGAAGTCTCTACTTATTTAATGCTGACGGTCTATAAACTTTTCCGGATAGTATATAATGCCAATCCGCATAATGACCAGAAATTGTTCCGTATTCCTAAAGTAATTGCCAACGACAGTGCAGATGCAATCATAGCTATGAGTGAAGCTAATATAAAATCCGCTTCAAGTGGTATATCTCTTGACGGTAACGACAGTGTGAAAGATTTCGATACTCTTTACGTAACCACCTCAACCCTACAGAAAGATTACGCACAGTATTCATCATCATTACTTAACCTCATAAAGCATAGCGAGGAAAAAATAGCCCGTATCCGTGAAAAATACTGAAATTAAAACCGCACCGGCTTATAAAAGTCAGTGCGGTTTCTGTTTTATTAATCTATTTTCGGGAGTGTATCGAAAGATTTCTGTAATTCCTCGTCTGTCGGGATATAGTCGGACATTCTGCCGTCGTTGTATGCACCGTAAGCATACATATCAAAGTAACCTGTTCCGGTAAGTCCGAAGAGTATAGTTTTTTCCTCGCCGGTTTCCTTGCACTTTATAGCCTCGTCGATAGCACATTTTATAGCGTGACTGCTTTCAGGAGCAGGTAAAATACCCTCAACCCTTGCGAACTGCTGGGCGGATTCAAATACTGATGTCTGTTCTACAGATACGGCTTCCATAAGACCTTGGTCATAGAGTTCGGAGAGTACCGCACTCATACCGTGATACCTCAGACCTCCGGCGTGGTTTGCAGAAGGCATAAATCCGCTACCAAGTGTGTACATTTTCTGTAATGGACATACTTTACCGGTGTCGCAGAAATCGTAAGCGTAAACACCTCTTGTTAAACTCGGACATGATGCCGGTTCAACCGCAATGAATCTGTAATCTTTTTCGCCTCTTAACTTCTCACCCATGAATGGCGAAATAAGTCCGCCGAGATTTGAACCACCACCGGCACAACCTATTATTATATCCGGTGTTATACCGTACTTGTCCATAGCAATTTTAGATTCCATACCTATTACAGACTGGTGCAGAAGTACCTGAGACAGAACGCTACCGAGTACATAACGATAACCGTCTTGTGTAGTAGCTTTTTCTACTGCTTCGGATATAGCACATCCGAGACTTCCGTTAGTATCGGGAAATTCAGCGAGTATTTTTCTGCCTACTTCGGTAGTATTCGACGGTGAGGGTGTTACATTTGCACCGTAAGTACGCATTACTTCACGGCGGAAAGGTTTCTGTTCATAGGAACACTTTACCATATATACCTGACAGTCCAAATCAAAATACGAACACGCCATTGAAAGAGCTGTACCCCACTGACCTGCTCCGGTTTCGGTGGTTACGCCTTTCAGACCTTGTTGTTTAGCGTAGTATGCCTGTGCGATAGCGGAGTTTAACTTGTGACTTCCGCTTGTGTTGTTGCCCTCGAATTTGTAGTAGATTTTTGCCGGAGTATCGAGTTTCTTTTCGAGACAGTACGCCCTTACAAGCGGTGACGGACGATACATTTTATAAAATTCCTGAATTTCTTCCGGAATATCAATATATCTGTCTGTTTCATTGAGTTCCTGTTTAACGAGTTCGTCACAGAAAACATTGCCAAGTTCCTCAGCGGTACAAGGTCTGAGCGTTGCGGGATTGAGAAGCGGAGCAGGTTTTTTCTTCATATCCGCACGGACGTTATACCACTGTTTCGGCATTTCGTGTTCTTCGAGATATATTTTGTACGGGATTTTTTCTGACATAATAGGAAATTCTCCTTTTCTGAGATTTTATACAAAAAAATTTTATCACGAATACCGGATAATGTCAAGTGTCCGGAAAATATTATACTATGCTTTGTTTATTATCAACAAATTATTGACTGTTTTTTTGTACATAATCACGTTTTTAAAAAATTCTTTAAAAAAATGTGAGATTATCTTATTTCTGAAACGTCTATATTTATGAAAGGGGCTTTTTATCGGGGCATATTTTTGACGGTAAGCAACTGATTATATAGATTCGATTTTTCTTTTTTAAATAAAAAAATATGTCCTGATAAAAGTATTGACATCATTCTTTTTTCAGTGTATAATTTAATTGGTCATTGTTGACACATTAAATTATCAGGAGTGGTGAAATTGATTGAAGAAAAAAATCTGAATCCCGAAGCAGAAACAAATATTTCCGGAACAGTCATGGCAGTAGCAGAAGAAACTGTCGTCACTGAAGAAGTACCGGAAAAACCGCCGAAACCGGTCAAGCCGTATTATGCAGGAATTGACATTGTTAAAATTCTTGCTATGTTTATGGTTATATGCGTTCATACATATCTGCATGACGGTATGTACGGCGAACCCATTACGGATTCTAAATTTATAATTCCCATAGCGTGCCGGTGGCTTTCGTATACGTGTGTACCGCTTTTCATGATATGTACCGGCTATCTTATGAAAAACAAGAAACTGAGCGGTAAATATTATCTTGGTATCGTGAAGATAATAGTCATATATATTGTAATAAGTATAATCTGTATGAAATTCAATCACGATAAATACGGTACTGATTTCAGTGACAAATGGACGGTCTTAAAAGGATTTCTACAGTACAGCAACGCCAATTACGCATGGTATGTATGCTATTATATTTCAATTTTCCTGTGCATACCGTTTCTTAACCTTGCTTTCAACGGTCTGGAGACGAAAAAACAGAAATTCATACTTGTTGTGACATCTGCATTACTGACAGTCTTTGCAAGAAGTCTGTTTATCGGTTTTGAACGTGACAATCAGATAAAACTTCTGCCGGATTATCTCAACGGTGCATGGCCTTTCGCCTACTACTTCGCCGGTGCGTTTATCCGTGAATATCCGCCTAAATGCAATATAAAAAATAAACTGCTTGTTTTTGCCGGATACGCTTTAAGTTTATTTTTCCTGACCGCCAGTACGTATAAACAGTCATTGGCAGATGTCGACAATAACAACAGATTTACTTCCTGGCATTTCAACGACTATGGAACATATCCGGTATATCTGCTTGCGGTATTCACATTTATGTTATTGTTCGATATAAAAACAAATAACAAAGTAGTAAAATTCATACTCAGACAGCTTTCGGGCGTTACTTTCGGAACGTATCTTATTTCATATATTTTCGATGCTAAATATTACGGCGATTTCAATGAAAAATATCCGGTTGTATATGACAGATGGTCACACGCTATCGAGATAATAGGAAAAAATTTCCTGCTTTCGCTTGTATGCGGACTTGTTATACATAATCTGTATAATCTCTGTGAGTTCCTTATCAAGAAACTGATTCAGAAAATAAAAGCCGGAAAAACCGTCGTTGCAGAAGAATAATTTTATCAGACCTCTTTATATAAAGAGGTCTTGCTTCAGGATATATAATTAAAATATTTTTTATATTAAATAAAAATTTACAGTATTTACGGAAAAAAAAAAAAAAAAAGGTTGCATTATCCGTAAAAGTGTGATATAATAATCTCCGTTGAGTACACAGTGTGTACCAGACTGTCAGAAGATATGCGAGGAAGCAGAAGGTTGCCGACGGTATGTCGGGTAATTTCTGTGGAGTATGTCCGATTTCAAACCGGGCGATTG
>JAAVHK010000057.1 GCA_014799765.1 Ruminococcus sp. | reverse complement strand
TACATTCAATGGGAAACAAAGAAAGGATAAAAGCATGATGAAAAATTATGATATGTTTGTGCAGAGTACTTTACTTTGGGTTGAAAATATGCTATTATGTAATGAGATACGCATTAAAGACGTTCCCCGTCGCCTACGCATTGAAATGCCAACGCTATATATTACTGCATTCCGCATTAGTCGTGATATCTCGGTACATAGGTATGTAGGTGATATGCAAGTTTTGTACACGGATATTCTCTGTTCAGAATCACCTGAGCGTGAAGAACTGCTGGAGCGTATGAATAATTCACTGGATTGGTTGGAGTGCAATAGTGAGGAAGATTTTCATGCTTTTCAAAAAGATATGGATAAAGAGATACTGCAAGAAGTGTACCACGGTAGAAAAACTTATACAGATGCTGTCCGACATGAACTCAAAGAACGAGGAATTACGGAAACAGATGGAAATGTATAAAAAATTTTCACATTTTAATGACAAATCGACGGAGATTGTTAGGATTCTTGAAAATGATGCAAATTCGCTGTTTATCATTACACATAGTAATACATTTGACTGGAAAGGGCGACTGAAATACGGAACATTTCAAGGACATCTTATACAAAATAGTAATAATCTTCTTTCAAATCCTGTAATCACGTTGGAATATGAAGCTGTTTATAGCAATTGCCAAAATGGAGAAGTATTGTCGCATTTGTACATAATCGATTTTTTAACAAAACATTATTGTGACGAAAATCATGGATATGGGACAAAACTTATGACTGCCTTTATAGATTATGCGAAGAACAAAAGATTTCCTGCTATAAAAGGCTGGTTAGCTCCTGTAGATTTGAATAAGCCTAATAATAAAGCACGACTTTATCATTTCTATAATGAAAAATTTGGTTTTTTCATTGATGAAAATGAAAAGATTTATTTACAAATACAGAAAAAGCAGGATTAAATATTCCTGCTTTTTTGATTATATTTCAATACTTACCGAAAAAGAAAAAAACACTTGAAAAATATTGACTTTTGTACTTTAAAGTGATACAATAAAGGAGGAAAATAAATTGATAGAAAATGAAAAAATAAGCAATGCCTTCAAAGAGATATTTGAAAATTATGAGTGTTTGTATGAAATCAATGACCTTCAATCACTCCCACATGATGTACAACTGCATATTGCGGACGTATATTACAAGAGACCGTTTGATGAGAATAATGAACGTACTTATAATATTAGTCGTGAACTGAACAGCGAAATTTTTAAGGCGATAAATATCAATGATTTCAAAAAGAAAATCGGAGCTGACAAACTCAGACAGAACGGCATTGAAATTTCCGATATAAAGACAACAAATGTTTTAGGAAATGATTTCTTTTTTTCAGAAAAGAATATGAGTGATGACGATATTCAAAGTAGTTTCGACGAGGGTATAAAAGAAATTTCTTTCAGAAATGCTGACGGTGAAAGTGTGACGTTTACAAGTTATACGGAATTGAAAAAAGCACTTGACAACCCTGATAATGACTTCTTTTACAAACCGGTTCAGCGTACACCTGTAAAGAATTTCAGCATTTCCGGAGCTGAAAAACTCCGTGAAATGACAAGCGACGAAAAGTTATATACGGAATTTCTGAAATTTCAGGGACGTGTTTTCAAGCACAATGCAAGTGTTGCACTTGAATTTTTTACACAACGTCCGGAAACAAAATTCATAGCAACGCAAGAACAGTGGGAAAAAACAAACCGTACCGTTGCACTGGGAAGTGAAGCCATACGTTTTGTCGATTCCAACGGAAAAATCACTGATTTCTATGACTTTTCGCAGCTTGAAAAAACTACTTTGCCATATCAGTGGACGATAAACAAAAATAACGTAAATGCAATAAAAAAACAGCTCGGTATTCCTGAGAAAACACCTATAATCAGTGGAGTTATCAATTCTACTATAAACCCGACGGATATTACAGCGTGTATGTCTGCACTGGGAGTACCGCCAAAAGATTACAGTATGTTCAGTAAATCCTACGTAAAGGCAATTCAGATTGTAATTGCCGGTCGTCTTGAAGTCGGCGGAAATAATTTCAATATTCCCTCTGATTTGACCGCTTTGAAAATGCTGAAAACAGAAGCTCAGAAACTGGCATTTCTTACATACGTTGCGAATACTGCCCGTAAATCACTTATGAAAATCGAAAATGCCGTAAAAAATGTAATTGCGGAGGAAAGGAATGAAAAAAATGGATTACATGAAATGGAAAACGCTGACACCACGAGAACAGAAGAACGTTCCGGACGAAGAACTCCCGACAATACCGCCGGAAATGTTGAAGAACAGTCTGATACAGGCAAAAGCCGTGAGAATGGACGGAGTTTTGGGTTGGGAAACGACACAGAAAGTACCGGACGGCAAGAACACAAGGTGGTTTCCGGAGTACAGAATGAAAATAGTGAGCGGTCAGGAATTTTGGTACAAGTTCGACCCGATATGCGGACTGTACAGCCTGAATCTGACAGATTTAGAACCGTCGATAGAGGAAGAACCGATAGGGATTTACGGAATGAAATGGATGGACTTCATGGAAGAACATTATCCGCATCTGGTGGAGGAAATGAGACTGTATCACAGGTATCTGACAGTAGCACGTTCAGTGGAGAAGAACGCACAGGAGTACAGGGACTTACTGGACAATCAGTTCGCAGAAATGAACCCACGTCCGACGGGGTTCGAGGAAGTTCTGAAGTGGGAACAGGCGAGAATGTTTTACTCGGACAGCACGGTGATGAGAGAGATAGTCTTAGTTCCGGTGACGGAAGCATAGAAGAAAAACTGAATAGTGTGTTTTCTCCGGAGGAAACAGAAAAAACGTCAACTGAAAAAGCTGACGTTTTTGTTTTTGATGAAGAAATGTCTGATGAAGAAAAACTTGTACATATCACATCTGAAATTGCTGAAAAAGAAAAATATTTCACTGATTTGGTTAATGCTCCGGAAAGACGTTATGACCTTATTTCTGATATTGCAAGGGAAATTCAGGAGTTGCAGAAAATACAGTCTGAACTGAAAGAAAAAATTCAGGAAAAACCTATCACAATGGAAGATATTCAGACCTTGCGTAATATTCGTCCTGTCAGAAAATCGGTTCAGAATATGTTAGAACATGAAGTGGCTCAGACTTCTAAACTTGAAAAATTTTTGCACTCGGAAATGGGTGATAAATCGCCTTATGAACAGCGTAAAAATAACAATGAATGGCGTAAAGATGAAAGTAAAAGCGTTCAGATAACCGAAATTCAGACAAAATCATTGCTAACGAGAATTAATGATGTACGTCAGAATATCAAACAGGTTAAACGTGGTACTTTTTTAAATTCCGATACAAATATGGAAATCATTTTCGGCAAAAAATCGCTTGATGAGATAGTTGCAAAGGCTATTCAGGACGATAAAAGAAATATTCCGGTTGAAGCAAGAATTGCAGCACTTTATCAGATGCAGGAAGTTGTGGAAAGTGCAGTATGTTTTGATAGTCAGGTGTCAGAATACGACCCTGTAACTTCAAAAAACAAGTCTCCGAATACTCTCTTTATGCATCAGATGTACGGAGTTTTAAAATACAAAGATGAAATTTATCTTGCAAAATTGTCTGTGGAAGAATCGTATATTACTGATAAGGAAAACAATTTCACTGGTACTTCAAACCGCATTTACAATCTCAGAAACATAAAAATAACACCCATCGAAGCTAACAGGGTTTTCGACCCAACAGTCAATAGCACAAATGCTACCGAAGATACTTCAACAAGTGTTCTTTCAATTAGTATACCACAACTTTACGGACTTGTCAAGACCTATGACAAAAATTTTTTTGAAAATCCTGATTCGGTCGGACGTAACGAACGTGAAGCGGAACTTTACTTACAGGCAGAATACAATGACGCCGTTGCTGAAACAGAGGGAAATAATTCCCATGAAGAAAAGTCAGAACTGCTTGAAAATGTAGCTACATCAAGAAATATCAGTACGGAAAAAGCAGAAGAATTACTGAAGAAGAACGCTGAAAAACTGACTGTAATACGTCCGGTTTCTATTTCAGAACGTCAGAAAATTCTTGATGATTTCGCTGAAAGAAACGGTCTTAATAAAATAAACGTATGGCGTAAAAGCGGAAATCCGGTTACATGGCGTATTGCCGAAACAGAAAACGGTGACAGAGTTTTTAATGAACAGTTATGCACGATTGGAAAAGGTGAGGTTCTCACAGCCGAAAAATTGCGTAAATCTCTTGAGGAATTTGAAAAATCTGATTTTCTTATTCAGTATCAGCAGAAAAAAACAGAAAGTATATCAGAACCAACTGAGAAGTCAGAACCTGAAAAAACTTTCGATAATAAGCCGGAATATCCTTTTGTATCTGTACAAGCCGGTTGGAATTATGAGAAGTACATTTCACCTGAACTGGAAACAAAAGATTATACCGTTCCTGAGTTTAACGAGGCACTGAAAAAACTGAATGAGCGTTGGGATAATGAAGAATATGAAACAAAATCGGCTTTTGTAACACTTACAATCCACATCAGCGAAACGGAAAGTTTTGAAAAAAGACTTAATGCGGAATACCAGTTTGAAACTTTGTCGGAACGTCTTGAATTTGAAAATGATATGTTTGATAAAGAAGTAAAACTGAGACAGGTTGTGCGTGATGCGGAAAATCAGACCACTGTTAATGAACTTACTGAAAAAGAAAACAAGGCAAATGAACCTGATGAAACGGTTTCTGATAGTCCGGAAGAAAAGCAGATGTCATTGTTTTATGAGTCTGAAAATACTGACAAGAAACACAAGGAAGAAACACACGTATCAGAACCAACCATTGACAATGTTGAAAATGAACTTGATAATACAGATTTCAACGAAAATGCAGTAAAATATGCTTTCGGCAAGATTGAGGAAGAACACAAATACGATTTTTCAAATCCTACTTTCATGTATCTTGGTCATTTGCAGAATTACATGATAGACAATAAAATTGATGATATTATTGCCGGAATTTCTTCAGAAACACTTCAGAAACATTATGGTACTGCTCCGCTTACAGAAGAATATTTCAGTGCGGATTATACGTTTTCAAAAAATTTACCCGAAGAATATAACGCTTATTTTCAGGAATACACCTCAATGAAAACG
>JAAVHK010000056.1 GCA_014799765.1 Ruminococcus sp. | reverse complement strand
TTCATTGCTACCTCCTTTATTATCTGTGGTGACTTCCACCGCCATGACCTCCGCCACTACTATGACTACTACTACCACCGCCGGAACTTCTGCTACTACCGGAATTATTCGTTTCAATTTTGTGTTTTGTAGTGTACGTACGGATAAAATTATCTGATTTTCTGCGGAATACTGTATTTTCGTTGCGTGCGTATATAACAGGGTTCTGACTTTTCTTGAATTTATAGTTACCTGCTATACTGTAATATAGAATCAATGCTATACCTGCTCCGATTGCAAGGCATATCAGCATAAACCGCAGATTATATACTGGTGGTCTGTCGTCTGATACTACAAATTCGCCGTTTTTCATGAACATATATTTTCCGGAAGCACTGTCGTAATAGTATTCAAAAATACTCGGTTTATATGTACTGTAGTCTTCCAGTGCCGACAGAAATTCCTTTACCGCATTTTCTATATGTTCCGCCCTGACAGGTTCAGTAGATGCCGGAAGATAATTATCAAGCCGTGTGAAAATACCGTCGATATTTTTCTGATACATAAGTATCGCCTTACCACTCATGGAAATGTGGTCACAAGCCGGTGATTTTCCGGAAACGTCCATGTAATAGAAAACTCCGTCAGTATCCGCACCGAAAGTATCGTCATAACTCGTATCGGCGAAATGCTTTATACTATAGTCACTGCGGTAACTATCCGAATGTCCGGCGGAATATATGTAAATATTCATTTCAAGTTTCTGTGCGGTCTGCTGTACGAGTGTAGTTAATTCGTCGGGATTCTCAACAAGTCCGGTATTGTCAAGAAAACTACTGTTTAAATAATTTCCGTCAAAACCTTTTGCAATATCTGTCTTTGCAGATGACTGTACTATAAAAATAACTGTAACTGCAATAGCAAGTATAATATTTACTATAATAAGTACCGGTTTTTTCATTATAAAGATGCACCTCCGAACAGGAATGCTATAACAGCTACTATCATTCCGACGGCTGAACAGAAAAGTTTTAATTTTGATTTGTCAAGCGGTGGTGTTCCGGCGAGTTTTCCGGTCTGACCGTTCAGGGCAAATTCGTATATTTTGTCATTGTATTTGTACGTCATGAACCATACCGGCAACATCACATACTGCCATTTTGTATTCATGATGTTATAGGATTCGCTATGTACAGATACCGATGTATAACCGCCTATGCTGTCATGTACTATCTTCCTACCGGCTTGCGATGCTCTTTCCCTTATACGTGGAAATACTTCCGGTTTATCCACGTCGAATTTATCGGCGAAAAATCCGCTGAAATACGACATTGAAAAATCTTTAAGGTCTTTATAGTCGAAAGGCTCTATAGCTTCCATAAGTGCATCTTCAATCTTGCTTGCACCGTCTGCCGGAATGCCCTCCGCAGAAATATCCGCCTGACGTACTATACTGTACTCTTTTGTCTCGGTGTACTGGTATTCACCGTCTGACCACGTCCGTATATTCTTTCCGACAGCACTTAAATCGGCTTTTATTTTGCAGTCGGCAATCCAGAACGGTACATAAAGACCGGTTATTTTTTCTATCTGCTCCTGCGACTTGAAATCTTCCGGCACAAACCATTTTTTACTAATCCAGTCTCTGAAATTATTTACAGCGTTTTCCCTTGTGTACCGGAAGCCTATTACCTTGTCGGGTTTGTATTTTCCGGTAAGTTTTCCGGCAAGTATTATCGGATTATGACAGTAGTAACAGAAAAGTGCGGTCTGTTCGTCGTCCGCCATGATGTTCGCACCACAACTCGCACAATGGTATAAATTTGTATGTTCTTCAAATTCATGTAGTTCGTGTATTTCTGATTCGGTAGGAGATGTTACAGGATTTTCGGCATTTATTTCCTGCATTTCCTCAAGTGTAAACTCACTTCCACAGTATTCACAACCGAATTTCTGAATATCCGGCATGAAAGCAAGTCCGGCGTTACAGTTCGGACATTTGTATTCTGTAGATTCCATATAAAAAAACCACTCCTTATATACAAAATATTATTATTAAATATATCATATTATTAAACGTTTTGCAACAGCCGATACGCTTTTTGGGAAAATTGCTTTTTACTTTCGCCAAATGCTTGACAAGTTTGTTGAAATATGTTATAATTATAAAGTATCTATAAAAAATTTAAAAAAAAGAAAGGGATGACAATATTATGAATTATAAATTTTCATCTGTTACTCCGGAAATCCGCAGGCTTGCAGATAAGTCTATGGACGGTTACAAAATCAATCCGGAACTCTATATGCAGTACGATGTTAAACGTGGTCTGCGTGACCTCGACGGTAACGGAGTAGTTGCAGGTCTGACAAATATCAGTACAATAAAGGTACTGAATACCGGTGAGGGTATGCCTAATCACGGTGACGGAAAACTTTACTACAGAGGTATAGATGTTGAAGACATAGTTTCCGGTTTCATAAAGGAAAAACGTTTCGGATTTGAGGAAACGATTTACCTGCTCCTGTTCGGTGATATGCCGTCAGAACACGAACTCATGGAATTTAAACAGATTCTCGCCGATTTCCGTGAACTGCCTACTACTTTCACAAGGGATGTAATAATGAAAGCTCCCAGCGATAACATGATGAATACCCTCGCAAAAAGCGTACTCGCACTATATTCTTACGACGACGACGCCAATAATATTGCCATTCCAAACGTTATGAGACAGTGTATCGAACTTATAACGCTTTTCCCTGTACTTGCAGTGTATGGTTATAATGCGTACAAATATTACAACAGTGGCGGAAGTCTTTTCTTCCATGACCCTGACCCGAAACTTTCCATAGCAGAAAATTTACTTTATATGCTCCGTCCGGATAAGAAGTACACAGAACTTGAAGCACGTATCCTTGACCTTGCACTTGTTCTCCACGCAGAACACGGTGGCGGTAACAACTCCACATTTACTGTACACGTCGTATCTTCTTCCGGTACTGATACATATTCCGCAATAGCAGCGTCATTAGGTTCGCTGAAAGGTCCGAAACATGGCGGTGCGAATATAAAGGTTGCTATGATGTTCGACGACATGAAAGCAAACGTAAAAGACTGGACGGACGAAGACGAAGTAAGGGCTTATCTGAAAAAACTTCTTCATAAAGAGGCTTTCGACAAAGCAGGTTTAATTTACGGTATGGGACATGCTGTATACTCACAGTCTGACCCCCGTGCGAAAGTTTTCAAGGGATTTGTTGAAAAACTTTCCGCAGAAAAAAACAGACATGAAGAATTTGCTTTATACTCCCTTGTTGAAAAACTTGCTCCGGACGTTATCGCAAGTGAAAGACGTATGTTTAAGGGTGTCTGTGCAAACGTAGATTTCTACAGCGGATTCGTTTACAGAATGTTAGGCATTCCGGATGAACTTTTCACACCTATTTTTGCGGTATCGAGAATTGCGGGCTGGTCTGCACATCGTATAGAAGAACTTATTAATTCCAATAAAATAATACGTCCGGCATATAAGGCAATCTCGCCTATGCACGAGTACACCGACATGGAAAACCGCATGGACTAATGACAGACTTTGAAATAAAAAATGGTGTACTTATAAAATATACCGGCAAGGATAAAAATATTATAATTCCCGACGGTACAGACAAAATAGGCGAAAATGCTTTCCAATGGTGTAACGTTCTTGAAAGTGTAGTAATCCCTGACGGTGTGAAATCCATAGGCGACAGGGCATTCAAGGATTGCCGGAGACTTAAAAACATTGAAATTCCCGACAGCGTGACAAGAATAGGTGACCATGCATTTACAGGTTGCGAAAGTCTCGAAAGTATAAAAATACCTTATAGTGTCGTTGACATTGGTACAAGTATATTCGGTTTCTGTGAAAATCTTGTTTCTGTTGAAGTCGATAAATACAATCAGTGTTATTGCAGTGAAAACGGTGTACTTTTCAGTAAGTCAAAATTTGAGTTGATTTCCTACCCTGCCGGTAAAAAAGATAAAATTTATGAAATTCCTGAAAATGTCATGACAATATCGGAGGGAGCTTTTGTATATAATAGAAATCTTACAAGTATAACATTACCTGTCAGCCTTATGGAAATAGCTGAAAATGCTTTCTTTTTCTGTACAAACCTTGAAACTATAAAAATATCCGGAAGATTACCGGAAATAAAAAGTATGGCGTTTTATGGATGTTTAAGATTAAAAAACTTTTAATGAAAGGATATGTTTAAAATGAGTAATTCTACACAGCTTTTTAATTTCAATGGTCTTACCTGTGTGAGACTTATTGCCGGTGGTTACGAGGCACTTATTGCCTATGAAGTAGGCTCTAATGTAATCCGCCTGCGTGA
The DNA here is from genome assembly GCA_014799765.1 of Ruminococcus sp. GTDB lineage: Bacteria > Bacillota > Clostridia > Oscillospirales > Ruminococcaceae > Ruminococcus. The sequence goes on along the minus strand of JAAVHK010000056.1, from coordinate 4,614 downwards.
TACCAAGAATAATATGGAATTTTTCCGCTTCAATCCGGACAATACCGCCGATGATATAAAACAGTCCGCTGAAGTATGGGGACTTCCTACCCTGTACTTACCTAACCGTTTTGCCGGTGGTGTACTGAAAACTTCCGACGCTGTATATCATCTTCCGGTAAACGAAAAAGCACCCTATAACAATCATATCCATGGATTCTTACATAAGCGTGAACACGAAATAGTAGAATATAATTCAGATGCTAACTGTGCATGGCTCGTGACACGTTACGTTTACGACGAAAGAGACGAGTTTTTCCAGTATATGCCGGTGAAGTTCACAGCGGAATATACTTTCACACTATCCGCAAACGGTCTCGAACAGAACATTAAGTTTACAAATAATTCCGACGTGGTACTTCCTATGTCGCTTGCATCTCATACGACTATAAACGCACCATTCGTTGACGGTGCTAAGGAAAGCGATATAAGACTTACTGTACCGGTTGGCAAGAAATGCGAACTTAATGAACGCTGTCTGCCTACAGAGGTACTCCGCTCCCCTGAGGCTTATGACCTCGAATACAAAAACGGTACAAAATGTCCGGTTCTTCAGGTAGTCGACAATGATATGTATTTCGGTGAGTGTACTACTCTTGACGGTCAGCAGTTTCACGGCGTAATAGCAGAGGACGTCGCAAGCGGTAAGAAACTTTGCTATGAGGTATCGGAAGAATATAAGTTCTGGATTATATGGAACGACAGGGGATTCAATCACTATTTCTGTCCCGAACCTATGACCGCTATGATTGACGCACCTAATCTCACACTGCCTGTAGATATGACAGGATACGTTGAGGTAAAGCCAAACTGTACATACAAGACAAGTCAGCGATTCTTCAGCAAATAAGAGGTATTGCATGAACTTTGATATAAAAGACGGCGTACTTGTAAAGTATAATGGCAAAAATCCTGATGTTATTATACCGTCATGTGTAACGAAAATAGGTGAAGAAGCATTTGGAGATAATTATAATATAAAATCTGTTATAATTACCGGAAATGTTACTGCCATAGGTGACAGGGCTTTTGCAAACTGTTATTACCTTGAAAAAATAGTAATTCAAGAGGGCGTAATTACAATAGGTAGAAGTGCTTTTGAAAATTGTTATCAACTCGAAGAAATAGTAATTCCGGAGAGTGTAACAAAAATAGGTAATAATGCTTTTTTTAATACAAAGTGGATTAGAGATAAAGGAGCTACTGAAAAAAGTTTTGTTGCCGTAAATGGTATAGCTATTGCAAGAATATATGATATTGAAGAATCTGTAAATCTGGAGGGCATAAAGGTAATTCATTCAAGATTTTTTGAAAATTGCATACATATTAAAGAGTTTGTAGTTTCTGACGGTATAAAAATAGGTTATAAAGCTTTTTTTACAGGAAATGATTTCAATATATGCCTCAAACATGATGATTATTCCGTAAATATTCCGGTAAAAGTAAGTGAAATAGAATATTTCAGGGGAAAAAAAGGCATATGTGAAAGGCGTTTTTATGCAAGAACTGAAAGTTTATTTAAGTTTATCGGAGCAGGTACTGAACAAAGAGAACTTTTATTCGACGATTTAGAGATACCGGAATACAGATACCCACTTGCCGTATTTATGGCAAATGTCTATGATTCGGAGTTTTTCAAGGCTTTTATTGACGTGCATTTTGAAAAGATACAGGAATACGCCAAAAACAATGACCCCGATTTACTGAAACTTATCAGCAGATAATAAGCATTAAAATATTAACTATTGTATCGCTTTTTGTTGAAATTGCACAAAAATCAGTATAAAAATAATACACAGGAATTTTTCAATAAACTATTGTAATAAAATGAAAAGTGTGATATAATGTTAGAAAATGCGGTGTACAATCGCTTTTTCAGGAACTGAAATATCGTTCACAATGTAATAAAAAGGAGTAAAATTATGCAGAAGTTCGGTTTTTTTGATGACGCCAACAAGGAATACGTCATCAATACCCCTAAGACACCTTACCCGTGGATAAATTACCTCGGAACACAGGATTTCTTTTCACTCATCTCAAACACAGCCGGTGGCTATTCTTTCTATAAGGATGCACGTCTCAGAAGAATAACTCGTTACCGCTATAACAACGTGCCTATCGATATGGGCGGACGTTACTTCTATATCAACGAAAACGGCACTATCTGGAATCCGGGCTGGTCACCGGTAAAAACGGAACTCGATTCTTACGAGTGCCGTCACGGTATGGGCTATACAATCATAACCGGTAAGAAAAACAACCTCAAAGCAGAAGTAACTTTCTTCGTACCGCAGAACTACGCCGGAGAAGTTCAGCAGGTTGTACTTACTAACGAGGGTACAGAAGAAAAAACATTTTCATTCTTCTCATTCGCTGAATGGTGTCTGTGGGACGCTCAGGACGATTGCACAAATTTCCAGCGTAACTTCTCTACAGGACGTGTTGAAGTAGTAGGTTCTACTATCTACCACAAGACAGAGTACCGTGACAGACGTGACCATTTTGCATTCTACACAGTCAATGACGACATAGACGGTTACGACACCGACAGAGATTCCTTTATAGGTCTCTATAACGGTTTCAATAATCCGCAGGCAGTAGTTGCAGGCGTTGCTAATAACTCATTCGCTGACGGCTGGTCACCAGTTGCGTCACACTATAAGAAAATAACTCTTGCTCCGAATGAGACAAAGACCCTTATTTTCGTACTTGGTTACGTTGAAATGCCAGTCGACAAGAAGTTTGAGGCTGACGGCGTTACAATCAACAAGGAAAAAGCCCTCGCTATGATTGAACAATACAACACACCTGAAAAGGTTGCTACTGGTCTCGCTGAACTCAAGGCTACATGGGATAAGCTCCTTGGAATCATAAATGTAAATACACCTAATGACAAAGTTGACAGAATGGTTAATATATGGAATCAGTATCAGTGTATGGTTACATTTAACCTTTCACGTTCTGCTTCGTACTTTGAAAGCGGTATCGGCAGAGGTATGGGCTTCCGTGACTCCAATCAGGATATACTCGGCTTCGTACATCAGATTCCCGACAGAGCAAGACAGCGTATTATTGATATAGCTTCCACACAGCTTGAGGACGGCGGATGTTATCACCAGTACCAGCCACTTACCAAAAAAGGTAACTCCGATATCGGTGGTGACTTCTCCGATGACCCGCTTTGGATGATTCTTTCAGTTTCCGCATACATCAAGGAAACTGGTGACTGGTCAATCCTTGACGAGTTAGTACCTTATGACAATGACGAATCAAAAGCTAAACCAATGCTTGACCATCTCAAAGTATCGTTCTATAAGATTATAAATAATCTTGGTCCGCATAACCTCCCACTCGCAATGCGTGCCGACTGGAATGACTGTATAAACCTTTCATGCTATTCAGATACCCCTGGTGAGAGTTTCCAGACATACACTAATCCGAAGTTCGCTGAAGAGGGCGGATATTCAAAGGTTGCTGAATCAGTAATGGTTGCTACACTCTTTACATATGCTGGTCCTAACTATGTAGCTATTCTGAAACATCTCGGCAAGGACGAAGAAGCTGAGCAGGCTCAGGCAGAAATCGACAAGATGAAGAAGAGCGTCATGGAATCTGCTTTTGATGGCGACTGGTTCATACGTGCTTATGATTCTGAGGGTAACAAAATGGGTTCAAAGGAATGTGAAGAGGGTAAAATCTTCATTGAACCACAGGGATTTGCAGTTATGTCCGAAATCGGCAAGGAAGAGGGTGCAGACATCAAGACACTTGATTCTATCGACAAGTATCTCAATACAAAGTATGGTCTTGTACTCAATAACCCTGCATTCACAAAGTACTATATCCAGTACGGTGAAATTTCCACATACCCGGGCGGTTACAAGGAAAACGCCGGTATCTTCACACATAACAATGCATGGATTATCTGTGCAGAGGCTTACGCCGGACGTGGTGACAAGGCATTTGAATACTACTCAAAGATTGCCCCTGCTTTCAATGAGGAAATTTCTGACCTCCACAAGACCGAACCTTATGTATATGGTCAGATGATTGCCGGTAAGGACGCAAGCAGATTCGGTGAGGGTAAAAACTCATGGCTTACAGGTACTGCTGCTTGGAATATGGTTGCTATATCGCAGTATATACTTGGTCTTTCTGCTGACTGGAACGGTCTTAAGGTTGACCCGTCCATACCACACGAGTGGGACGGCTTTACCGCTACAAGAAAATTCCGTGGTGCAGAGTACAATATAACTGTAAAGAATCCTGACCACGTTTGCAAGGGTGTAAAGTCCATGACCGTAGACGGCAAGGCAGTAGACGGAAATGTTATCCCTGCACTCGCTGATGGCGTTCACGAAGTTGAAGTTATTATGGGTTAATTCCATTATTAAATAATAAAAAGACTGTTTCGTTTCACGACGGAGCAGTCTTTTTTATGCATATAAAAGTCAGGAATTTTTTATTTTTCTGTATTATTAATTTTTGTTTTTATATGTTCAATTCTCAATAATAAAATTAATAAGAGAAATTAAACCCAAGAAAAACAAACACAATATAAAATCCGGAATAGTT
>JAAVHK010000055.1 GCA_014799765.1 Ruminococcus sp. | reverse complement strand
GAAGAACCCGACGAAGAAATCGAAGTGGAAGAAAACGGCAAGGGCAAGAAGAAAACAAAAGTCGCTGACCCACCGGCAAACCGTGGTAAGAGACAACCGGCTTATGACGGTTACGACGAAGATTACGACCCCGACGAAGATGAGCCGGAAAGAGCTTCGCTTGTTGTACCGGTACTTACTGCCATAGTAGTTGTTGTAATTATCGTTGCGGTAATATTCGTTGCAACACTTCTCAGCGGACTTATCAAGGGCGACGGTCAGACAAATGACTTCAAAATGCCTGATTTCTACGGTATGGATTACAATGCAGCCGTAAGCCAGTACGGAAACAACATTCAGTTTGAAATGGACGGTTCAGACTACAACGAACTTGACGAGGGACTTATATATGAACAGAGTATAGACCCGGGTACAGAATTTAAACGTGGCGATTCACTTAAAGTCAAGATAAGTAAAGGTATGGAAACTATCGAAGTACCAAACGTTGCAAATATGAACTCAGAACTGGCAAGAGACCAGTTAAAACAGCGTGGTCTTGAATGCGAAATAAAGAACTCCGCAAGTACGGAAATTCAGAAAGGTTATGTAATCAATACAGAACCTGAAGCAGGTACGGAAGTACACAAGGGTGCAACAATCGTACTTTATGTAAGTATGGGTATCGACGCCGGACAGGTAAGTGTTGACGACTATGTAGGACAGATTGCAGATGACGCTGTTACACTTGCAGAATATGCAGGTCTCAAACCTGTTACAGAACTTAAGGCATCATACGAACCGGAAGGCAAGGTTATTGAACAGAGTATCGGTAAGGGTGCAAAAGTTGACGAGGGTACAGAAATCATACTTTATGTAAGTAATGGTGTAGCTCCTGACGGTGAAATACCTTTCACAGTACCGTTCCCTGAAAAAGCAAACGGTAGATTTGTAATTGACTTTGTAATCACAAATGAAGACGGTACAACTTCAACGGATTCGACAAACACACTTCTCGTACCTGAAATGAATCAGGTAAGCCAGCCGGTAAAGGGTTCAGGCGAAAACGTATCTGTAGTAGTAGTACTCACGAATATGAACACAGGCGTAAGAGCTCAGATTGGTTCATACTTCTTTAACTTCGCTACAGGACAGGTAACAGTACAGTCAGAAGACATCAACGCAGCATTCATAGCAGTAGGCGGTATCACAGCAGACGAAACACCGACAGAAGCTACAACAACTACTACAATGACAGAATATATCGTACCGATACCAGAAACAACTACTACAACAACAGAATACTATTACGAACCGGAATATACAGAACCACCATATGAAGAACCGGAAGTAACAACAACTACAACAGAGTATATCGAACCTACCACACAGGCAACAACTGCTTTTGACCCGTCATTAGTAGGCGTATTTGACCGTGATGCCGGTGACGGTTACGGATATTTCGACGTATACGGTAATTACTATCCGTACTATTATTAATGAGTGAGGCTGTAAAAAGCGGAATCATAACAAAATGCTTAGGGGGTCTCTACACCGTGGAGACCCCTGACGGTATTTTTGAGTGTAAAGCAAGAGGAATTTTCCGCAACCGTGGTGATAATCTGTATACAGGCGATAATGTGGAAATAACAAACGGTGTTATTTCCGGAATCCTGAACAGAAAAAACTGTATAATAAGACCTCCTCTTGCAAATCTTGACCAGCTTATATTTGTAGTTTCAACGTGTAGTCCGTCACCGAATTATCTTATACTCGATAAGTTCATAGCAATAGCGGAGTATAAGAACATAACGCCGGTAGTAGTGATAACAAAGACCGATTTAGGCGACAGTACGGAAATAAAGGAAATATACCGGAATATCGGAATAGACGTACTTGAAATTGACTACGGAAAACCGGAAACTGTCACGACAGTAAGGGAAATTTTCGGAGGTAAAATAAGTGCATTGACAGGAAACTCCGGTGCAGGTAAGTCAACGCTACTGAATGCCGTTGACCCTACATTGAATATACCTACTGCTGAAATAAGTAAGAAATTAGGCAGAGGCAGACATACAACACGTCACGCACAGCTTTATAAGTTATCGGACGGCGGATATATTGCCGATACAGCAGGCTTTTCAACTTTCGATACGAACAGTTACGACATCATACGCAAAGAGGAATTAGCAGACTGTTTCCGTGAGTTCAGGGAATATAATGACTGTCGTTTCCGTGATTGTTCGCATACGTGCGAAAAAGGCTGTAAAGTAATAGAAGCTCTTAATGAGGGAAAAATTTCCGGAAGCCGTCACGAAAATTACTGTATCATGTACAATGAAGCAAAACAGTTAAAGGAATGGGAATTATGACAGCTGTAATATTTGCCGGTGGGGAAATCCGGAATTATGATTTTATTGACATAAAAGCAGATTTGGTTATATGTGCCGACAAGGGAATTATACACGCTGAAAAACTGGGAATAACTCCGGATATAATAACCGGTGATTTTGATTCATATAACGGTGAAATTCCGGTATGTCAGGAAATTTTCCGGAGTGTTCCGGAAAAAGACGATACTGACACAATGCTTGCCGTTAAACTCGCTATCGGAAAGGGTGCGGACAATATAAGGCTTTATGGTGCTACAGGCGGACGTTTTGACCATACATTCGCAAATATACAGGCTCTTGTATACGCCCATGAACATAACTGTAAGATGTCAATATACGATGAAAGCAATATAATTACAGTACAGGGTACAGGTACAGAAAGATACGGAAAATACAAGGACTGGTATTTTTCGGTATTCGCATTATCGGAAAAACTTCACGTAAAAAAAATGACCGGAGTAAAATATCCGGTTGAGGACTATGTTTTCGTACAGAGTTTTCCGTTAGGTGTGAGTAATGAAATAACCGATACAGCAGTTATAACCATTGAAAAAGGTCTTGCACTGATTGTGAGGTCAGGAAGATAGGAACAAATCTCCGTTTACTGAATATAATAAAAGTATATCAGTGAAGGGAGGATACATAGTGAAAATTGTAGTGATACGCAGTCCTAAATTTCTTTCCGGTTTTCTGAGAATGATTTTCAAGATTAAAAAAGAACAGGAATAACAGAAAAGAGGCTTTTTCAAGCCTCTTTCGCTTATATAACAGCAATTTTTCTGAATGCCTTTTTGCCTTTACGGATAATAACGCCGTCGGGAACTATCTGGGATTTAGGGTCAGTAATTTTTTGTTCATTGACGGTTATTCCGCCCTGTTGTACAAGTCTTCGTGCTTCCGATACCGACGGTGCGAGACCTGCTTTTACGATAAGATTCAGCAGACCTATTTTACCGTCAGCGAGGTCAGCGGAGGAAATTTCAGCTACAGGCATATTTTCGTCTGAACCGCTTCCGCCGAAAAGTGCTTTAGATGCGGTTTTAGCTTTTTCGGCTTCGTCCTCACCGTGTACAAGTTTTGTAAGTTCGTATGCAAGAAGTTCTTTCGCTTTATTGAAACCTGCTCCCTCAAGAGTTTTTTCCATTTCCTCGATTTCCTCAACCGGTACGAACGTAAGCATTTTAAGACACTTTATAACATCAGCGTCAGCGACGTTCCGCCAGTACTGGAAAAACTCGTAAGGCGAAGTTTTATCAGGGTCAAGCCATACAGCACCTTTTTCAGTCTTGCCCATTTTCTTACCCTCACTGTTGAGGAGCAGAGTTATTGTCATAGCGTATGCGTCTTTACCGAGTTTACGGCGAATAAGTTCAGTACCGCCTAACATATTACTCCACTGGTCATCACCGCCGAACTGCATATTACAACCGTAATCCTGAAAGAGTTTGTAGAAATCGTAACTCTGCATAATCATGTAATTAAATTCGAGGAATGATAAACCACGTTCCATACGCTGTTTGTAACATTCAGCGGTCAGCATACGGTTTACGCTGAAACAAGCACCTACTTCACGGAGCAGGTCAACGTAATTAAGAGACATAAGCCAGTCCGCATTATTTACCGCTATTGCTTTACCGTCCGAAAAATCGATAAAACGGGACATCTGTTTCTTGAAACACTCGATATTATGCTGAATAGTTTCAGGTGTGAGCATTTTACGCATATCGGTCTTACCGGACGGGTCACCAATCATGCCCGTACCACCGCCGAGAAGTACAATAGGTTTGTTACCAGCCATCTGAAGCCTTTTCATGAGACACAGTGCCATAAAGTGACCTACGTGCAGACTGTCGGCGGTAGGGTCAAAACCGATATAGAAAGTAGCTTCGCCCTTGTTGATGAGTTCTTCAATTTCTTTTTCGTCGGTCAACTGTGCGAGCAGTCCACGCCGACGGAGTTCTTCAAAAGTAGTCATAATTTTTTCTCCTTTATGTTAATTTATTTATAAGCATTATCTACCAATAAATTCCATATGTTATTTCATTTACAGTAAATCCCCATTCCGCCAGCAAATCAAACCCGCTGTAAGTGATATGCTTTCTTGTAACAAAATCATCTGATTTTAAATGTGAAAGCATAAAAGCTGTCATTGCAGGCGAGATAGTTTTAATATCACCCACGCTGTCAATTGTAATATATTCAGGATATTTTTCAATTCCTACATATTTTTCGGATTCATCAGTGATTTCTTCAGTATCGCATAAGAAATTCACTGTAATAACTGATGTTTTATCGTTAACAGGAGATAGATTTATTTGTGCAATTCCTGCTCCTAACCCATACCACCATACATATTTCATATTATTTACAGTAATTGTTCTTGTTTTTCGTTTCAAAGTAAATCACACTCCATTAAATTATCTTTTATATACTGTAAATAATCCTTGCGGACTATCAGTTCACGGTTATTTACGTACCATTCATAAGACTGTTTTAAACCGGTTTCAAGAGGTTTGATATCTGATATAAATTTTTTCTGCTTTGTAACATCAAGTATATATTCATAATTCCTGAACGGAAAATACATACGCTGATTAATTTCAGACTTTACACATCTTATATCGGGAATTTTGCCAAGTACTCCGTAACAAAGTTTAACCCATTCTTCTATGGTTACGGTTTCGGGATTGCCAACATTAAAAATGTGATTCTGTGGTTTATTCGCAATGATTTTTTCAATAAATAAGCATAAGTCCTCAATATCAAAAAACTGTAATTTCATTTTTTTGTTTTCCGGTACAAAAAACGGCATATTTTTTTCAGCACATTCAAATACAAATGCCTCTCTGTAAAGATTATTCATTTTGCCGTAAAGATAAGGCGGACGGATAATATAAGCGTCGGGAAATTTTTCAGTCAGATACTTTTCAGCATTTATTTTATTTGTACCGTAATCTTCCCAGTGAATATTAAATCCGCATTCTTGATTTTCCGTAAATGGTTGTGAATTTGTTTCAGGATATACGGCACTTGAACTAATCATTATATAACTTCCGAAATCGCCGACAGAATTTAAAATATCTTTTATATCAGTTTCATTGTATGCGGTCACATCAATAACCGCATCGAAACAGATATTTTTCAGCTTTTCACCGATATTATGCCTGTTGCAGTTTATAAGAGTTACATTTTCTGACTGTGGTCTTGTATTTCTGTTGAGTACATAAACATCATGACCCTTTTTCACGAAATATTCCGCAGTATAACGGCTCACAAAAACAGTACCGCCGGTTACAAGTATTTTCATAAGTTATACTCTCCTGTGTACAGATTTTATAAGACGTGGTCTGTTGAAACGCTGTATCACGACAAACTGTAAATCATAGATACTTGCGAGAACGGACGTTATAATAAATATGTGAACAGTACCGAACCATATACTGAAAAATATCGGTATATAGCTTGCGAAAATATTTACAGTATGTACGATTTCGGCATTACAATTGTTTATTATAATCTGCCTTAATGAATTTTTTTTAATATCAAATTCGTCGGGATTGTAAGTCGGAATGTTTGCTTTCCGTTTTTTGACATTCAGTTTTTTATAGATACTTTTTTCAGTTTCCGATACTCTGAAATATCTGCTGTTGACGTTTATTTTTCCCTTGAATAAGGTGACAATATATATTATAAAAAGCCTTACGATAAAATGATAAGCGAAAGTCATGGAAGTTACCGCCAGTGTCAGCAGTATTCCGGAACTGATAAGACTGTTTAAAGCGAAAAAAATTACAGTCAGCGATGCAGATACGAAAGATATTACGTACATTATTTTTCTGAAACTGATATTGTTTTTCACAAACCCACTTCCTGAAATAAAAAATCCTCAGACAGCATGAAAACTGTCTGAGGACGAATAAAATCGTGGTACCACCTCAGTTTATCGGAATAAAATTCCGACCTCCATAGACTATAACGTGTCTGAACGTCCGCACCTACTTAGTTTCAATGCGGAAACTCCCGAATGTAATTCCCTGTTGTACTTCAACCCCTCGCACCAACCGGAGCTTCTCTGTACAAGCCTTTCAACAGGTTTAATCCGTTCACAGTCTGTAACAGTATCATAACACATACGGAAAAAAAAGTCAAGATTTTTTAAAGTTAAAATAAAAAAATATCTCAAAACTATTGACTTTTCCGGAAAAGCAGTGTATAATAACTTATGTTGATTGCTGATGTGGCACAGTCGGTAGCGCAACGCCTTGGTAAGGCGTAGGTCGTCGGTTCAAGTCCGATCATCAGCTCCAACATAAAGCATTTCCGATATTCTCGGAAGTGCTTTTATTTTTAAAGAAAGGATTTATTGATATGTCAGTAAAAATAATGCATGAAATAGATGTATCTGAAAAAAACTGGTGTAACTCGGCGATTATGTTCAGGGTATGGAACGGTAAAGGGATTATTACTTATCAGTGTGGCAGAGAGGACGAAGGCTATTATTATTACAGTAAATTACTACTTGACGGCAAACCCATATTACAAGCACATCTTCCTGTTTGTCCGACGTGTACCGGATTACTTGCTACAGGTTACGGCATAGAAAAGATAGGCTGTCCGGAACTGAAAGCTGTTCGGGAAAGTCTCAACGGCGAATACAAAGATATAAGGACTTCCGCCGAAATGCTTAAACCGCTTCTGAATCTCCTTGATGACGGTTATTATTTACTGGCAGATGTTCCGCATGACCCTACCGACAGCAACAGTAATTTTTTCTGGTCTGTACCGAATAATCTGACGGAAAATCCGGCTTGTTGTGAAGAATATTATCATTACGGATTTTGTAATTGTACCGACAGTTTCCCGAAATATCTTTATCCTACGCAATCTGCTGAAATGTACAATGAAAAACGAGTACAGGAATACGTGGAGATAATGAAAAATAATCCTGTTCCGCCGAGGGCTTTGGCGTATCATGAACACGGTTTTATAAGTGCATTGCTTGACGGTCACCACAAGGCGACGGCATCGGCATTACTCGGACAGGCTGTAAATTGCCTTACAATAATTAGTGTTAGTGGTTGTCGTTTTGACGGATATGCAAAACCTATAATCAGCGATTCAAGGATAAAGAGTATAAATTTCAGTGATATTACAGTTCACGTACCTGCCGGAAGTATTTACGGTGATTACTTCGGCTACACAATGAAACCGCATGAAGATAATATGACCATTACTGAATACAACCTCACCGGCAGAAAGTTCCCACAAGCTGAATTTAATGCGGAAAATTTGTATCTTGATATAGAAAGTCTTATGGGATTATATAATTTTGGTTTGGAAAACACTGAATTTACTGACGAACTTATTGACGAATGGATAAATAACTGTAATTACGATAACTGTTACAGATTAAAATATACTATCAGATACCTTATGCTGAAAGATAAAGATATGGCGTATCGTACTATTTTGAAAGTTCTTAAAGGCAGTAGTGATTATTATTATGGTAATGGTTATAATTATCTGCCTGATGTTGAGGACTGGACAGCACTTCATACTGTAGCGTGGACGGCTCTTAAAAATTTCCGTGACGAAAAAACAGAACAGATTTTCATTGATTACATAGTCAGTCACGACAAATACAACAGATACTGGGATATAGTTACTTCGTACTGGGATTAGTACGTTTTGCCCATAATTTTTTAATCTGTCCGAGTACTACACCTACCATTAGCGATGCTATGACCGTACCCACTCCGACACTGCCTAATGTATGTAGTACTATAAGGCACGTTATAAGCGAGACGATAACCATTGTAACATCAAATGCAACCTTTACTTTTGAAAACTCCACTTTAATAGTATCGGATACCGCCTGCATGACACCCTCACCGGCAAGTGGCATGATGTCCGCCGGAAGATACATGAATATCCCTATCGCAACGAGTACAACACTGATTAAAATCATGCATATTCTCAGGAAATAATTGTCAGTTGACGGTAAATATCCGGCAAGTTTATTACAGAACGTCGTGAAATAGCCGAAAACTATTCCCACCGGCAACTGTAACAGCGATTTTAATTTAAAGTTTTTTCTTAAAATAAGTATCTGTATTACAATAAGTACGCAGTGAAAAAGTATAGTTGCCTTGCCCATTTCGATATCCCAGCAGACCGTTAAAGTGTACGGAATGGAACTCACCGGCGATACGCCTAAATCAGACTTTACGGAAAGTGCGATACCGATAGTCATTATGAACAATCCGACAAAATAACATACAAGGCGATTAGTAAGAGTACGTTTATTTTCCATGGTGAATCAGTCCTTTCCGTCGAGGTTACGACAAATTTCAGTGAGGATATTTTTGACTTCCTGAATTTTTTCCGGACTGATACCGGATACTGCCTGTTTGTCCGCCTGACTGAAAATATCGTGCATTTTTTCACAGATTTCTTTTCCGCTGTCGGTAAGATAGACGTATAATGACCGCCTGTTACCATTTTTCTGACGGCGTTCTATTAATCCTTTCTGTTCCATACGCAAGAGAATACTTCCGAGTGTTGCCGGTTCAATCTCACAGTAACCGGCGATTGTTTTCTGGTCACTGCCCTCGTGTTCGTAGAGATAGTCAAGAATTTTAGGCTGTCCGGAAGTCAGACCTAATTTCTGTGCCTCTGAATAAATCTTCCTCTGCATGACCGAATGTGACTTCATTAGTAAATAGTGAAGAGTTTCCATAAAAATGACCTCCTGAATAATAAGTATTATTATAATAACTATTCTTATTATAATACCTGAAACTGTATTTGTCAAGAGTTATTTTACAGAAATTTCCCAGTAGTAACGGCGGTTTGATTCGGGGAAATCATTTAATATGTAATGTTCAGGGTCATAGAAAGTGCCGTCATAGTACAGTGACCAGTGCCAACATCTTGGCGTTTCGAGGCTGAGCAGGCATAAAGTCGGTAAATCCTCTTTATTACGTACTGAGATACGGGTATCGGAAATATTAAAGCCGAAGTTTCTTAAAGTCTGTTTCATTTCTTTCAGATTGGTTTCACGGTCATTGCCGAGGTACTCGACTATTTCTCCGACTGTTTTTCCTAGTATCATAGCAAGTACAGCCTGTCCGCACTGTAGGTCAGTAGGTTCATGAATGTAATTTATTTTCATTTTATATTCTCCTTTTCTGTTGACATTTCTGTTATTATGTGATAAAATGGTAAAAAATGGTTTTATGGGAGGTTTTTATAATATGTCATTTTGTCCGAATTGCGGGAGACCAGTTCCCGACGGTACAGTGTGTAACTGTCAGATTACTGTACCGAAGCAGAAAAATAAATTTATTGTACCTGTCATTGCCGGTGTAGCAGTTGTAGCCGTTGCAATAGGTGTATCTAACGTTGCCGGAGCAGGTTATAAGAAACCTGTCAAGGATTTTGTCAAGGCTATTAACAAGTGCGATTCAAAAAAACTTCTTTCTGTTGTGATGCCCGAAAGTCAGCTGAAAGAGATAAAAAAAGAAGTTAAAGACAGTATCATTGACTGGGACGCTTTACTTGATAAAGTAGACGAAGCCTTAGAAGAGGAAATGGAAGAACTTGAAGACGATTACGGAAAAAATGTTAAATTTTCCGCAAAAATTGTCAACAAGAAAAAGGTAAAGGGTGATGACCTTGAAGACATTCAGGAAGAATATGATGATTCATTCGATGCTGAGGTAAAAAAGGCTTATAAACTTAAAGTTGAAGTATCAATAAAGGGAAAGAAAGATTCAGATTCAGATAAAATTTCAGTTTATGTTGTAAAAGTAAAAGGCGACGGCTGGAAGATATATGATTTTGATAATAGTACAGGTATTTTTGATTTTGACCTTGACGATATTTTCGGTTATTCATTTTTCTGATAGTAAAAATGCTGTCCGTAAAAAGACAGCATTTTGTTATTTTTCCGTACATTCGGAACATTTACCATAAAAAACAGTCTGTGAGGGGTCAACCTGAAACCCATGATGTTCAAATATATGACGGTCTATACCGGAGAGACGTTCACAGTTAAGATGTATAAGTTTTCCGCATACGGTGCATTTCAGGTGAAAATGTTCGTGACATTCTTTTTTGTCCTCTATGTACTGATAACAAGCACCTGTTTTGCCGTCGAAATTATAACGCCTTACCGTACCGGCTTCAACGAGTTTGTCAAGCTGGCGATATATCGTGGCAGTGCCTACCGGCGTACCCTCTTCTGTAAGAAATTCGCTTATTTCATGCACGTTTGTATGTTTTTCCCTGTTTTTTACAAGATAGTCAAGAATTTTTTCTTTCTGCCTTGTTTTATATCCGGAATCATTTTTCATAATTTTCCTCCGAAACTTATTATGTTTCTATTTTAACATGTTATAATGTATCTGTCAATAGTGATAATATGTTAAAATATATTTATAATGTATCTGTCAATATCAACGAATCAGCCGTTTTTCCTGTAAAAATCTATTGACATTTCCTGTGTTGTTATGTATAATATTATACAGACATAATTAAAAGTCGGGAACACCGGAGTGTTTCCGGAAAAGGAGTTTATTGAAATGGCAAAGAAAAAAGTTCTTAATGTCGGGAAAGTAATGGTTATTGTAGGTGCGATAATAATAATGATTCTTGTGGCGTTATGGTGCGGAAGTCTTCTGAAACTCACTCATGACCAGCGGAAACCAAGCAGTACAGACCCGCTTTCCATGCAGTCCACGATGTCAGTTAATGTGATAGTACCACCTGTTACTACAACTACTACCGTTACGGTTGCCGAAATACCACAGACAACGTTATTTGAGGAAATACCGACGGAAACTACTACAACTACTACAGTACAGAGTAACGGAGCATTCAGGGAATATCTTATCAGGCTTGCGAATCCGGAACTGAGTATTTATTCCGAACCCTCTTACAATAGTGCAGTATCCGGAGTTATTACGGACAGAGGAAGTTATAAAATCACTAAGGAAACTGTCGACGACGACGGCAACAAATGGGGATATATAGATTCTGAAAGTACTTTCGGGTGGATAAACCTTATGGATGCACGAAAAACTGACCCATCAGAAGTCGGCAGTGCAAAGACAACTACTACTACCAACACAAACACAAATACAAGTACTACGACAACAATCGCTTACGAAAATGACTATACATACGGATACGCAAATGAAAATGATTATTATATCGGCGTTGACGCTGACGGCGACGGCATAGACGATGGCTGGAATCCGGAAGCATGGTGCATAATATGCGGTTATGATTCTTACTGGAATGATGCCGACGAATGTTATTACTGCTCACAAGGTCACGCATGGAACCACTAAAATACAGTTGAAAATTAACCGGTGCTTACAGTGAGTACCGGTTTTAACATTGTTTTCTTAAAATAAAAAGAAAAACGCCTTGAAACAGACGTTTTTCAATGGTGGAGCATAGGGGATTCGAACCCCTGACTTCCACACTGCCAGTGTGTACTTTTTAAATAAAATTTATATATTCTGATAATATTGTTGTATCATATATTGACAGTTTTTATATATTATATTATAATATATATGACGTTTTTTTATTCATGTTCTGAATAATTACGTTCTTTCTTTCATTTGTCTCCCTGATACTTCAATGTGTCGGGGAGTTTTCGTTTTCTGCATTGTAGTACCGTTTTTTTGACGTCCCTGCACGGTGCATAAAGTTATACGCCGTCGCTTTAAAAACGTCTCACACGGCGTTACAGGTGCTTTTTCAAGCGTGTTTTATCACAATATTACCGGTTTTTCCCACGATGTCCCATGATTTCCCACCAAAAACAAGTAACCACCCCTGAATATCGCTCCGGAGTGGTCTTTCTTCATTGCATCTTGCTTTTGATAAAATCTTTTATTTCTTTATAAAGTTCCGGTTTTTCGTCGTATATCGCACCAAATATCATGTTATCAAATTCTCTGGAAGCCGTGTCGAATAATGGCGTATTCCGGAAATCTGAGTTTTGCTTGTACGCTACAGCCCTGATGAGTGCTATTGTATGTTTCAAAAGTTCTTGTGGTTCAATTTCCGTTTCTGAAAGTCTGCTGATTTTCGTCAGTAGCTGACCACACAACAGTCTGATGACCGGCTCCGTAAAGTCGATATTGTCGTATTTTCCAGCCTCTTTCATGATAGCCGAAAAATTTTCCTGTGAAATCTTCAATTCTTCTACTGATTCCATTAAATTGGCGGAATATCGCTGAATTGCCGAAAGTGAGACCTCATTTCCGGAGCTTTTTATGTAGTCGGAAATTTCACGGTATGTGAAATCGGTCTTAACCATTTCGTCCACCGTCTGCCTGACTTCTTCCGGAAGCCTGTTTATAGCGTAGTGTCGCCGTTTTTTTCTACTCATGGACTTTTCAGACCTCTATACAGTCGTCAATCAGGAAGCCACGCAAAATACGGATTCCCTTATCGGTCAGAACGGCATTTGTGGCTGAAAACCGGTCTTTTTCATGGTTTTCAAGCTCGATATAATTACTTTTTGTGAGATACTCCAGACTGTCAATCAGATTTCCGTGATTTATTCCGCTGAAAACGTATTCAAGCCCCGAGATACTGCATTTTCCGCCGGAAATTACGTTCAAAGTCCTTAAAACAGACCCGTTGATGTGTGTCAGTTCGTTTTTACCCATAATGAAAAAGCCCTTTCGACATATTTTGATTTTCAAGTTGATTATATCATAATATGTTGTGGTCGTCAATTAAAATAGTTCCAATTTTGGTACAAATAAGTTCTAAAATTGGAACTATATTTTTATATACGCCGATATGCTTTCACTATTTCACTAATTATTTTTTATGCCTTGTTTTTGGCTGTTTTTCGGGAAATTTATTAGTGAATAGTCTATTTCACTAATTTTCACTAATTTCACTAAATTCGATTTTTTGCGTTTTGCGTGTTAAAAACTGTAAACGGTTATATGCATTATTTACAAAAATATCTCTTGTTTTTTATGCAACTGCACAAAATATCAGTTATTTATTGACATTTTTATAAATGGCTGATACAATTATTTTGTAATCAGATATTTACATTTTGTTTACAATTATACCACATATTATATAAAAAGTCAAGAGGGGAGTGAAAAAATGTACGAACTTGTTAAAATCAATTTGTCCGGATATGGTGGCGTTCCGACGGTTTCAGGCAGGGAACTCCACGAAGCACTTGAAGTCGAAACACGCTATAATGACTGGTTTGCACGCATGTGTGAATACGGTTTTGTAGAGGGTGAGGACTTTTACTCATTTTTGAGTAAAAGTACCGGAGGCAGACCAGGCACCGACCACGCTCTGACAATCGACACCGCAAAGGAAATATGTATGCTTCAGCGTACCGAGACAGGAAGAAAAATCCGCAGATACTTTATCGAGACGGAAAAGCAGTACAGGGAGCAGGCAGGCGGATACGGTGACCTGCTCCGGCAAATCAATGAGTTGAGGGAGCGTGTGGAATTACTCGAAAAACCGGCAAAAAAACAACTTCCGGTGAAAAAAAGCAATGCGGAATACGTGCTTGAAAAGCTGACAGCTTCAGGGGAGCAGGTCTTCTCAAAACACCGTGTTCTTGAGTTATGCAAACCGCTGAAAACAGCCGAAGTTACGCCGGTGCTTGAAGAACTTGTGAGAATGGGCGTGATTTCCTGTCAGAAAATCACAAGCAACAGGGGCAGGCAGAAAGAAATCATTGAAATGAAGTGAAAAACAATACATAAAACCCCCTCCGGTGTGGAGGGGGTCTTTTTTTTTGCGAACTATTGAACTTTTAAAATTTTAGTTCAATTTTCGGCTATTTACAGCGGAATTTAACGGTTCACAGCGTTTAGTAACTTTTAGGAACTTTAAGAACTTTTAAGAGACTTTAAACCGTGAAAAATGTAAACGGTTTGTGTCAGGGTTCGTCAAGTTCGTCATAAAGCGATGAGATAAATTTCACACGTTTTTTGAGGGGCAGTTTCTTGATAAGTGCCAGTATTTCGGCATCTTCGGCGGAAAATTCTGTAGCTTGTTTGTCGCTTATGGCGGAGCTGGCGGGGGCATCGGAGCGACCGAGCAGGTAATCAACAGAAACGTCAAGTAAATCTGCAATTTTGTATAAATTTCCGGCTGTCATATCTTTACCGTTTGCAAACTGAGAAATATAATTGATATTCAGATTGCATTTTTCAAGTAATTGTTTGACTGTGACTTTTTTGCTTTTAGCCGATTGTTTGATTTTAAATGCTATTTCTTGGTTATTATACATAAAATCACCCTTTCGCTTTTGTAAAATTTACCGATTTTTAAAACTAACGCTTGACTTTTTGTCTATAGTGTGATATATTGAATTTGTAGTCAATCAGATACATTATGTTGCTTTTAGTTACTTAAATTATATCACAGACTACATAAAATGTCAAGAGGGGAGTGAAAAAAATGGACTTCGGAAAAACACTAAGGCTGAAAAGGCATAGCTGTTTTCTTAATCAGGCGGAGCTTGCAGAACTTGCAGGAATACCACGCTCGAACATCTCGCAGTATGAGAGGGGCAGAAAAAAGCCGTCTATGGACAGCCTGATAGCACTTGCGGACGCTCTGGAATGCTCTGTTGATGAGCTTTGCGGAAGAACAACGAAAGGAGGGGAAAAAGCATGAAAAATCTTGAAGAACGCCTGAATCAGCTTGAAAGGCGTCTGTATGAGCTTGAAAAACAGCTTGATAAAGCCGGAAGCATAAAGGCGGAAGCAGACTGTTGTAAATTCTGTCAGCATTCAGAAACGTGCGAAAAATCGCCTGAACACGTGGATTTCTGCGAATGTGAAGAAGCGTATCTGAAAGACGTGCTTGAAAACGGCTCCTGGATGGACGATGCACACCGTTTCATACTCGAGGAATACGACGACCAATAACGAAAAACAAGGAGGAAATCACATGAAAATCACAACTTGTTGCAGGCTTACTCTTGAAGTGAGTGCGGAAAACATGGCACTCGCTGAAAAGATTACTAAAATGATTAATATTATAATTCCAGGGCAGGAAATGACGGTGGAGGCTGTTGCTGACCTTGCCGTTTATGGAATCTTTTTCGCTGACACCGACGGCAATCAGGGCATGAACCGCAAACTTGCCGGAAATCTTGAAAAAGAAGTTAAAATCGCTGAAAACAGGCTTATTTCCGCCGGAATGGCTGACAAAATACCTGCTCCGGAGCAGGCGGAAGCTAAAGAAATAACCGTTCTATGCGATTATATCGTTGAAATCAGTATGGAAAATTTTGTACTTGCAAAGGAAACGGCAGACGCTGAATGGGAAATTCTTGGGAATCCTTCGTCGCTATCACTTGTTCTTGACAGGGAAATTTCCCGGACAGGCGTGAAAAGCACCGATACCCAGGAAGAAATCAACAGGAAGCTTACTGAAATTCTCAGGAAAAAACTTGAGGAAACTCTCAAAAAGTCGTGAAAGGAAGAAATATATTGAATAATATTGAAGAAATCAAGCCGGAATTAGCCGGTTATGTACAGGAAATCACCACAAAATCAAAGGGAAAAAACCAGTTTGTCTGCCCTCTCTGCAACTCCGGAGCAGGCAGGCACAAAACCGGTGCTTTTACCGTATATCCGGACAAAAACTCATTTTATTGCTTTTCGTGCGGGGCAGGCGGTGACATTTTTGACCTCTATT
This sequence comes from Ruminococcus sp., assembly GCA_014799765.1. GTDB lineage: Bacteria > Bacillota > Clostridia > Oscillospirales > Ruminococcaceae > Ruminococcus. The sequence goes on along the minus strand of JAAVHK010000055.1, from coordinate 3,964 downwards.
CAGCCGTGAATCACGTTGACAATTCCACGGCAATCCGTGAGCTGACAGCACGTTACGGCTATTCGCAGGCTATCTATACCGAAAAGCCGGTAAAAGCCGATAAACCGGCAAAAAATGAAGCAACCGAAAAAAATTACAGTAAATTTTTCATTCATGCTGAAAGTATGATTATGCAGACCGACTATCTTACAAAACGTGGGATTTCTCCCGATATACAGCGGTATTTTCACTGTGGCTACATTCCGGAATATCATTACGACAACAATCAGACGACGCCAGCGGTTATTATTCCGACTTCCGAAAATTCGTATATGTGGCGTTCGACGGTCAACGGCGAAAAGCGGAAGCAGGGGACGGCACACATTTTTAACGGAAAAACTATCGAAAATATGCCGTTTTTCGTGGTTGTTGAGGGGGAAATTGACTGTATGTCCGTTGTGGAGTGCGGATTTCCGTGCATAGCGACGGGTTCAACTTCAAATATACGTAAAATTTTTGACAGTAAAATAAAAGACGAGATATTGATTATCGCTATGGATAACGACGACGCAGGCAGAAAAGCTACGGAAGAACTAAAAAACCTCTGTATTCAGCACAAAACGCCGTTTATTTCCGCTCCGGACATCTGGAAGCCATACAAGGACGCCAACGAATTTCTGATACATGACAGGGCGGAAATGAAAAAGCGTCTCATGGAAATTTTCAACAAATGTTGTGATTTTGACATAAAAAAATTCCGCCTTAGTTGTGAGGCGGAAAAATGGAACGCTCCGGAGCCGTTCACGGAGCAGGGGAAGCCGGAAAAATTCAGTCTGATAAATCTTCCGGAAGGTCTGCGGGAGTACTTCAACGCCGTGTGCAATTACGTGCAAGTACCCTATGAAATGGCTGTTTTACCGCTTTTATCGGTGCTTTCACTGTGTGTGCAGAACAAGGCGGTAGTCAGGCATCCGGCAAATAATCACACACAACCGCTGAATCTCTACACGCTGACTGTTGCACCTCCCGGAAGCCGAAAATCCGGCTGTATGAGGGAATTTCTGAAGCCTGTTGAGGAATATCAGAAAAATTTCAACGAAAAACACGCCGGTGACATTGAAAAGTACCGGACGGAGCTGGCATTTCTCGAAAAACAACGTGAGGAAGCCATAAAACGCAAAAATGACCTCAACACCGCAAAGCAGATAGCCATACAGATAGCGAATCTGAAGCCGGTGAATAAAATGATACTCAATGTTAACGACGCAACGACCGAAGCCCTCACGGCAGAACTTGCAAGGCAGGGCGAAAGCATTGGCGTCATCGACGACGAGGGCGGTATTTTTGATGTTCTGAGCGGGATTTACTCCAACGGACAGGCAAATATTGACATTTTCCTTAAAGGTTTTGACGGCACGCCTTACAAGGTTTTGCGTTGCAACAGGGAAAATATTTTACTCAACAGACCGCTGATAACGGTTGGTCTTATGACACAGCCGGAACACTTTCAGACCGCTATGGATAACCGGAAATTTTCCGGACGTGGATTTATTCACAGATTTCTTTTTGCGTTTCCGGAGAGCAGGTCAGGCAGACTTCAGATGTACAGTCCGGACATTCCGGAAGACCTCAAAAAAGGCTATAAACAGCTGATTTTCCGGTTACTCGATATGCCGAAGCCGGAAGCCGTGCCTGTGATGCAGTTCGATGAGGAAGCGACGAACATTCTTGAAGATTATTTCTACCATTTACAGAACGAATCCAGAGCGGAAAGCATTCTGGAAAATTACGAAGAATGGATTGCTAAGCAGTTCGATAAAGCTATGAGAATTGCCGGAATACTGCACCTTTGCTTTAACAGACCGGCGGAAAAAATCTCGGGGCTTACGACTTCATACGCCGTAAAAATAGCGAAGTGGTCTGAAAATCATGCTTTGAATGCACTTTCGGGGGGAGCCACGGAGCAGGAAGAAGTGAAAAACTCACGATATATTGTGAATAAACTCCGGCAAAAACAGGCTACGGAACTGACAAAACATGAATTTTTACAGGTAATCAAACCGCTGAAATCACAGGAGTGTGAAAAGCCCCTTGAACTTCTGTCTGATATGGGCTACATAGAAACAGAAATCATAAAAAGTCCGAGGGGCAGGGCAAAAGTAATAATTCGGGTAAACCCGAAAATATTAATAAGCAGATAATTTAAAGGGAAACACGGTTCATAGGCGTTAAAATTTTTATTAGTGAAATTAGTGAAAATTAGTGAAAAACGTCATGAGCTGTGAAATTTCCCTGAAAACAGGCAAAAAACGAGTAAAAAATTAAAAAGTGAAAAAGTTCCGGAAAAATATATAGTTAAGAATTGTTAATTACAATATAGCATATTTCCGTTAAGAAGTCAATACCTTGTAATGTATAATAATGAAAGGCTGGGAATTTTATGGCATCAATAAAGAGGCGTGGGAATAGCTATCAGCTTACGGCATACTGTGGTTACGATGAAAGCGGTAAGCAGAAGAAACGCACGAAAACATGGAAGCCTGCTCCGGATATGACCGCAAAACAAGCCGAAAAACAGGCGAAAATTCAGGCGGAAATCTTTGAGAGCGAGTGCAGGAGCAGGGAAAATTTCACCGACGATTTGAAACTTTCGGACTTCTGTGGGGAGTATCTGAACGACATGAAAGGAATCCTTGCAGAACGGACGCACGCTTACTATGTAACGGTGATAAACAGCCTCATTAAGCCGTTTTTCAAGGAAATGAAAGTCAGGGAGATAAAGCCGGTACATGTGCAGAGATTTGTTAATATGATTAACAATACAGGCGTAGCACCGTCGACGGTGAAGCGGAAGCTGGCTGTTTTGAAATCAATCCTGAATTTAGCGGTAAAACGTGACATAATAGACATTTCACCGGCACGTGCCGAGAAACTCACGATGCCGAAAGTACACACACAGGAAGTTGAGATTTTTTCCAGACAGGAAGTTACAGAAATTCTCGAAAAATCGGCAAATGAGCCGTTACAGTTCAGACTTCTGATACACCTTGCAGTGATTACAGGTGCAAGGCGTGGTGAAATACTGGGGCTGAAATTCAGCGATTTCGACTACGGAAAATGCACCATGACGGTGAGCAGGTCTGCATATAAGCTATCCGGAGAGCCGGTAAAAACGAAAGCTCCGAAGAACAACAAAGACCGTAAAATAGCCGTAACGCCGGAAATCATACATATGTTACGTATGCTGAAAATCATGCAGAAATCAGACGGAAATGACTGGATATTTACCGATAAATCGGGAAATTTACTGAATCCACAAAGAATAACCGACGGTTTCAGGAGATTTCTGAAAAAGAACGGCTTACCGGTGCGGAAATTCCATACTTTGAGGCATACTTCAGCGACACTTATGCTTTACGGCGGTGTCGACATAAAGCAGGTGCAGAGCAGGCTGGGACACGGTAACATAAAGACCACGCAAATTTATTTACATTGCCTCGCCGATGCGGACCGTGAAGCCGTCGGAGTGCTTCAGAAACTCCTTATTAAAAAGAGTGAGTGTGGCACCAACGAATCCGACGAAGAAACGGACGTTCAGGAAGCGACATCTTGAAATATACATTATAAAATGTAACAAGCTACATATTAAGTCCTTGTTTTTTGCCTGAATACAGGGATTTAATATGTACAATATAGACAAATTTTTCTGAAATAAGCGACAAATAAGCGACAAACCAAAAAAAGTGTGTGTTTTATCAGACGACGAAAAACGCCTTGAAACAGACGTTTTTCAATGGTGGAGCATAGGGGATTCGAACCCCTGACTTCCACACTGCCAGTGTGACACGCTCCCAACTGCGTTAATGCCCCGAAAATATTTAAATCATCTTTACACATTATAACATATTTTTACTCATATGTCAATATTTTTCTGAAAAATCTCTTGACAAAAAATTTCAACTATGTTATAATATTTTTAGTCAAT
>JAAVHK010000054.1 GCA_014799765.1 Ruminococcus sp. | reverse complement strand
TATAGAAAAAAATATCAAATCAAAATGATAGAAAAAGGGACTGTAAAAAAGTCCCTTATTTATTTAGTAACCGGTCTGTCATGACCTGCCGGCAGTCTTTTTCGAGAGTGTCATTTAATTTTGACAGTTTAACAGGTTTATCGGATTTTCTGTTTATACAGTAGGAAATCATATAGTCGGAAATCTCCGGATTCTTTGCTAACATAGGTCCGTGAAGATACGTAGCTATTACGTTTTTTTCAAAATATCCCTCGTGTCCGCTTTTTGAACAGTTTCCGTTGCCGTAAAGTACAGAACCTAACGGAGTTTCAACACCCTGAGTTTGTCCGCCGTGATTCTCAAAGCCTACCACTTTTACAGGTTTTCCGGTGATTTCTGTCTGAATGACTATATTTCCTATACAACGCTTCTTCCTGCTTGACGGTGCAACCGTGAAATAATCAAACAGACCTGCTCCTTTTATCTCGTTGCCGTCAGCGTCACGGTAATATTTCCCCATAAGCTGATACCCACCGCATATAAGAAACAGAAAACTTCCGGATTTATAGGCTTTTCTGATACCCTGACCACATTTCAGCAAATCGGCGGAAATATGTTGCTGTTCGAGGTCTGCACCACCACCGATATATATCAAGTCGTACTCCGGAAAATAAGGCATATCGTCACCGACGGAATACTTGTCAATAATACACTCTATATTACGTTTCGTACACCTATATTTAAGAATTTCCATGTTACCGCTATCGCCGTAAAGGTCTAACATATCGGCGTACATATGCAGAATCTTTATTTTATTCATTGTTTTCACCTCTTTCTGAATAGCATTTCAGTGCCTGACGTGTGGGCTGTACTGCTGTATAATTCGCAATGACAAATTTTCTGCCCTCAGTCCGTGCGAGTTCTTTTACAGCGTCGTCGAGGTCAGGACATACTATAATTTTTTCGGGGTCATATCCGGAACACTTTATTCTTACGGCAATATCATAAGCACGTCTGCCGGAAGTTACTACCCTTGTTACTCTCTCGAAAATACTGAAATTTATATCCCATATCCACGAAACATCCAGACCATCAGCGACGTTATCATTCAGTACGAAAAGTAATTCCTTATCGCCGTTCATTTCGTTCATAACTCGTAATGTCATATTCGCCCCTACCGGATTTTTTGCAAGATTCAGTGTAGCCATTCTGTCGCCTAACATGAAAGTTTCCATACGTCCGTTATTGACCGTATACTTCGAGATGACGTTATCTGTAATTTTCGGCTTTATATTGTAAAGTTTCGCAACACCGGCTACTGCTGTCATGTTATAGATGTTATATATACTGTTGAGTTTCGGGAAATATTTATGGCCATTCGCAGTGAAGACAGGTTTTTCGAGGTCTATATTACTTGCCGTGATATATGGTTTATAATCGCCGAACTTACATTTTTTACAGATAAATTTTCCTATATGCGAATACTGATAATATTCATACTCAAGAGGTTCGGAACAGAACGGACAGAATCTGCCCTCTGAAGCCTCGAATATTTTTTCAGTAGCGAATTTATAAGGGTCAGCGTGGAAATATTTTACATTTTTGTTTTTCGGGTTGGCACGTCCTAAACGTGCGGTGTTAGGGTCATCACCATTGAGAATAAGGTTACCGTCAAAAGTTTTGCAGAAACCGTTTATTTTCTGTATGAGAGTTTCCATTTCGCCGTTTCTGTCCAACTGGTCACGGAAAAAGTTGAGTACCACAAGAGTTTCAAGTTTCATCTGAGAGTACACAACTGGTACGTGTGATTCATCCGTTTCGAGTATCAGATAATCAGCCTTTATCCGTCCGGACATATCACAGTACTTAAGAAGCATTGAACATATTCCGGTATCGAGGTTGTTTCCCTCACGGTTTATTATTATATTCTTACCGCTTTTTTCAAACAACTGTGCTATACAGTTGGTCACGGAAGTCTTTCCGTTAGTACCGGTAACGGCTATTATAGGACAGTCCACCTTAAACATCGAACAGCATTTCTGTCCGGATAAGTGCCACAGAATTATTCCGGGGAGATTTCCGGCATTACGTCCCATAAGATTAAGAATTTTTACTATTATTTTTCCCAGAAGTATTAAAAGTCTTTTCAAAAAATTTTCCTCCTTGTATCAAGATACAATAATATAATAGCATATCTCACGGATTTTTACAAGTAGTCAGATAAAATTCTTAAATCAGTGCAGTTGACATATATATTATTATGTGATATAATTTAATAATCAAAATGAAAGGAATTTTTTTACAATGGATTTTATCGAAATATTCAAGGCGTTCATACTGGGCGTAGTAGAGGGCATCACCGAATGGCTACCGGTGAGCAGTACCGGACATCTGATACTTGTCGATGAGTTTCTGAAACTCAACGAACCCGAAGACTTCAAGGAAATGTTTGATGTTGTGGTACAACTCGGTGCGATTATTGCAGTAGTAATAATCTTCTGGAGTAAACTTTTTCCGTTCGGTAAAAAAGACAATCCGCACCCACTTAATACTGACGGTTTCGGGGCGTACATAAAGACAGACATTTTTCAGATGTGGTTTAAAGTCCTCGTAGCGTGCGTACCGGCGGCGGTAATCGGTCTGCTTTATGACGATGTTTTCAATGAATTATTCTATAATCCGTGGACTGTTGCAATAGCTCTGATAGTTTTCGGTGTGGCGTTCATAGTAGTAGAGAACTGGAACAAAAACCGGAAATCAAAAATAAACTCTATTGACGAACTCACATACAAAATGGCTCTCATAATAGGAGCGTTTCAGTTAATAGCGGCTATATTCCCTGGTACGTCACGTTCAGGTGCTACCATAGTAGGTGCTTTACTCATAGGCATTTCAAGAACTGTCGCTGCTGAATTTACTTTCTATCTCGCTGTGCCGGTAATGTTCGGTGCAAGCCTGCTCAAACTCGTGAAATACGACGGCGGATTCACAGTACAACAGGGTGTTATCCTCGCTACCGGTATGATTATTGCGTTTGTAGTCTCGATATTCGTCATATCGTTCCTTATGGATTACATCAAAAAACACGACTTCAAAGTTTTCGGCTGGTACAGAATTATTCTCGGTGCGTTGGTACTCCTTTACTTTACATTAGTCAGATAATATAACGGCACTTCCGGTATCGGAGGTGCTTTTTTTCTTGACATTTTCATTTATTTATGATATAATTCAATAAAATAATTATCGGAGGTCAATATGAATAATAACGATTTCAGACAGCATTGTATAAATATTCTGCATGAAGCAGGTGTATATGATTACGAAAAACAAATTTATATCGTAAATCCGGTAATTGAAAAAAACAAGCCTTATGTTACATATGACTGGATTATGAAACTTAATGTACTTCCTAAAAAGGTGAAACTTACTTTTGAACAGATGATAAAAATATTTACTCTATGGGAGGGCTATTATCCATGCTGGATTGATATTACTATTACAGAAAATTATATAGAAATTGATACCAGTCTCCGTATGCGAAAATTAAAAAATACAAAAACTACAGGTGAAAACCACCCGTTCAGAATAAAGGTGATAATATGAAAAACTCAAAGAATTACAGGGCTTACATGGCAAGACGTAGGAAGTTTTTGCGTTCCGCCTGTGAAATAAAATCTGTATGTCCGGAGTGTAAAAAGCCGTTATTGTTTTTCTATACATATGATGCTATATGCTGTATATCCTGTGACGTATGGACGGAAGATAAATGTTCTGACCCTGAATGCGAGTTCTGTTCAAAAAGACCCGATACACCTACAGAGGCACTCTTTATAGAATCAGAAAAAATAATCGGTTATGACCGGAAATATTATCGCTGTCTTAACTATCAGCGGAAAATTTCCGGCAAAACAAAACATGAAAGGAATTTAAAATGAATTATGAAGAAATGAATTACAAGGAATATGCCAAATACCTGAAAGAAAATCCACCCTTTAATGATAACAAATGGGACAAGGAAATTTTATATGAGTATCTTGTGTATAGTTGTATTATTACTACAAAAGCATATATTAATGAATATTTCAGCAAGTACACCAATGACGAAAATTTACTGAAATTACTGTTTGATTTTCTGCTTGATGATGATTATGATGGTTCAGACTGCCAGATGTCTGCCGCATACTACATATCCCGAATGGATAAAACACTTCTTGAAAAATACAGAGATTTATTATCCGAAGCTGGTAAAAATCCCGTTGACGCAAGAAATCCGCTGAAATACATGGAATAACAAAAAGTCCCTGCCGTTATGACAGGGAGTTTTTTTATTTCTTTGTTATAATTGTATCGTCTTTTTTGTAGATACTGTCTGCCGGTACTACTCCACGTACACAGCTTGTCGGGTAGATGTTAGTGTTTCTGCCTACTACTGTACCAGGATTAAGGACACTGTTACAACCTACTTCCACATAGTCGCCTACCATTGCACCTATTTTCTTGATACCGGTCACAATTTCCTCGCTACTGGATTTTATTACTACGTTTGTCTTGTCTGACTTGACGTTTGAGGTTATCGAACCTGCCCCCATATGCGATTTATACCCTAATATACTGTCGCCTACGTAATTATAGTGAGGTGTCTGGACATTATCGAAAATGATTACGTTCTTCAACTCCACGGAATTTCCGATTACACAGTTTTTGCCTACCAATGCACTTCCACGTATGAACGCACAGTGTCTTACTTCCGTACCTGCTCCGATTATACACGGTTCGCCGATGTATGCAGTAGGATAAACATTGGCTGTCTTGTGAATCCATACGTTCCTGAACGGATTATCATATTCTTCCGGAGAGAGTGTTTTTCCCAGTCCGATTATAAATTCACTGATACCCTTTAAGGCTTCCCACGGATACGTGAACTGTTTCAGATACTCACCGGCAACTGTATGGCTTAAATCGTATAGTTCACTGATGGTTACATTATTCATATAAATTCAGCTCCTTGACTAAAATTTCCATAATAATATTATAATACCTCACTACTGAATTGTCAACTATTACTGTTATTTTTATGAAATTCAAAATTTATCTTTACATTCCTGTTCATATGTGGTAAAATATAAATGCACTATTAATAAAAGGAAGTCTTTATTTATGAATAAAAATATTATAAAAAACACAATGATTACGTTTTCATTTATAGTATCGGCTCTTGCAGTAACGTCTGTGTGTACGTCGTGTCAGGAAAATGACCCGCCACAAGATGATAATATTTCTGTAATAGATGCTGAAACCAGTACGGAAACTGAATCCGGTACAGAATCCACAACCGAAATTTCTGCAGAAACTATCATCACTACTACTGAAGAATCCACTGAAACAGAATCTGAAACTACTACTACAGAAACTGCTGTTTCAATCGAACTGATGACCACTTCCACCATACCGACTACTACTGCAATTGACTATCAGGAAATAAGCGTTCCTATGGGTACTCAGGCGGAAGTTACTAAACCACCTGTCACGGAATACGAAGTACCGCCGGAACAATATATGACTACACGCTCTACCGAAGCACCTACTGAACCGCCTGTCACTACCGAACCACCTACCGCAGGTACGTATGTAGGAAGTTCGCCTAACAGTGATTTCTATCAATCCAGACTTGCCATTGCCGGTGACTCTATCGCATATGGTTTCAATGCATACGGATACATACCGAACACACACAATATAGCTACAGAATCGCTTTCAATGTGGAACCGTGATTACTTCACGTTCAGTACTGGTATGGGTCTTGTTGATACAGTAGAATACGTAAATCCGGAAATACTTTATATGTCACTGGGAATGAATGATGTTAATATGTCCACGCCGGAAGAATTTGCCGAAGAATACAAGAGTACAATATATGAAATAAGAAACAGAGTTCCCGATATATATATAGTTGTTGCCGGTATAACGCCTGTTACTGATACTTCCGGCTTCGTCAGCAACGAGACTATCAGGGCATTCAATACGGCACTCGAAAACATGGTAGGCGAAATATATTCAAATCATGTGTACTATTTTGACGCATATTCAATAGTCGCTGACCCTGAAACACTGGAGTTACGTTCAGAATGTACGGGCGGTGACGGTATACATCTTGTTTCATCGTGCTATTACGAATTTCTTAACGCCCTTTACGATATGCTTGACAGTACACCGGTAAAATCCAACATTGAAAAAACTGAACTCGGACTGCAATAAAACGCATAATTCATAATTGTTTTGCGTTCCGTGTGTGAGATTATAAAAACCTATGGTTATTGAAAATGAAAAACCTAATGTAAATGATAACGAGAATGTAAATCTGATTCATAATTATGCATTCTTAATTAATAAAAGAGTTCTGCCGGAGTTTCCCCCGACAGAATTTTTTTTATTTATTCTACTGTAACGCTTTTGGCAAGATTCCTCGGTTTGTCGACATCATAACCCTTGGCGACTGATACATAGTAACCTAAAAGCTGTAATGGTATTACCGAAAGACTTCCGGCAAAAAGAGGGTCAGTTTTCGGGATATATACTGTGAAATCCGCTGTATCTTCGATATTGTAATTGCCATACGTCGTCAGACCCATGAGTGACGCTCCACGGCTCTTGACCTCTACCATATTACTTACGGTTTTTTCGTATAAATCAGGCTGTGTCAGAACGCCTATAACAAGTATACCGTCTTCGATAAGGCTTATAGGTCCGTGTTTGAGTTCTCCGGCAGCATACGCTTCGGAATGTATATAGCTTAGTTCTTTCATTTTAAGACTTCCTTCGAGGCTTATGGCGTAATCTATACCACGTCCTATGAAAAATGCGTCCTTAGCACCGGCGAGTTTGTTCGCAAACCATTGTATGCGTTCCTTGTCCTCAAGAATTTTTACTATCTTATCCGGAATCGTATAGAGTTCCTGAATCATTTCAGAACATCTTTCCGGTGAGATTTCTTCACGGACTGTAGCGAATTTCATGGCAAGAAGATATCCGGCTATAAGTTGCGTACTGTATGCCTTTGTGGTAGCTACTGAAATTTCCGGTCCTGCAAGCGTATAGAAAACATTATCGGCTTCACGTGCTATTGAAGACCCTACTACATTTACTATTCCTAAAGTCTTTACGCCACATTCCTTGGCTTCACGTAACGCCGCCAGACTGTCAGCGGTTTCGCCGGACTGGCTTATTATTATCACAAGGCTGTTTTCGGCAAGTTTCATTTTTCTGTATCTGAATTCAGAGGCAAGTTCTACCCTTACAGACAGAGAAGTAAGTTCTTCCATTACGTACTGTACAGCCATTCCGACATAATAAGCAGAACCGCAAGCCACTATATAAATCTGATTTAATGCCTTTATTTCGTCATCTGTCAGTCCCATTTCACTGAAATCTATTTTTCCGTCCTTTACAACGGAATTTATTGTATCACGTACAACTTTAGGCTGTTCATAGATTTCTTTCAGAATGAAATGTTCGTAACCACCCTTTTCAGCGGATTCGGCATCCCATTTGATTTCAGTAAGTTCTTTCTGTATCTCCTCACGGTCAATATCGTAGAAAGTTACTTTTCCCTTTTCAAGTTTAGCTATTTCCATATTGCCTATATAGTATACGTTTCTTGTGTACTTCAGTATTGCCGGAACGTCGGAAGCAACATATGTTTCACCGTCAGCGATACCTATAATCATAGGACTTTCCTTACGTGCCGTGTATATTTCTTCCGGACAGTCGCTGAACATTACGGCAAGTGCATATGAACCTCTTATCCTTATCATAGCACGTGCAATAGCATCGACAGCACCTAAATTATACTTCTTATAATAGTAATCTATAAGCTTTACGGCAACTTCCGTATCGGTCTGTGACCTGAATGTATATCCGCTTTTTGAAAGTTTTTCCTTTAATTCCTGATAGTTTTCGATAATGCCGTTATGAACGCATATAACGCTTTCGTCGTCACTTGCGTGTGGGTGAGCGTTCAGGGCAGAGGGTTCACCGTGTGTAGCCCATCTTGTATGACCTATTCCGCAACAACCTTTTACCGCTTCGCCATTGTTGGTCATTTCCTTCAGAGTTTTAAGTTTACCCTTAGCCTTGACTATTTCGGTTTTACCGTCGCCGTCACGGACAGCTATTCCGGCTGAATCATATCCCCTGTACTCCAGCTTTGAAAGACCGTCAAGCAGAATCGGGGCAGATTGTTTACTCCCTGTGAAACCTACTATTCCGCACATATAAAATTCCTCCATGTACAAATTTTTATTATATTATATTTATCCCCCCGAACTGACGGAGGGATAATTTTATTATATTTTATTTAAGAGGTTCGCCACATTCCGGACAGAATTTCGGGATATTATTAATATCTTCCGGAATCCAGCCACATGATGTACACGTTACAGTCTCCGATTTTCCCGACGGCTTAGGTTTACCGCATTCCGCACAGAATTTACCGGTATTTTCTGTACCACATGAACATTTCCACTTATTGTCATCAACCGGTTTAGGCTTACCGCAGTTCTGACAGAATTTTCCGGTATTCTCCGCACCGCATGAACATTTCCACTTACTGTCGTCAACCGGCTTAGGTTTACCGCAGTTCTGACAGAATTTTCCGATATTCTCCGTACCACACGAACATTTCCAAGAATCAGCGGAATTATTATTACGTTGCGTACCCATCTGGAAAAGCTGTTGTGCATTGATACCGCCAGCCTGCTGAGCCATATTCATACCGTAGAATCCCATGCCTGCTCCGTTAGGATTACTTGCGGCAGCGGTCATAGCATTTGCCTGAGCGTTCACCAACATTGCGGCAGCGTTTGAAGCGTCACGATTCCATGCGGTATCCTCAAATTTCTTTATTCTTTCTTCGTCGTCTTTCGAGATAGTAACGGAATTTATAGCAACCGAAACTACTTCGAGACCTCTTTTTTCACTCCACTGTGGCGAAAGTACAGTACCCATAGCGTCGGAAAGTTCCACAGTATGAAGCGGTAACTCGTCGTATCTCAGACCGTTCTGTGAGAGTTTCGCAAATGCCGGATTCAAGGCATTAAGAAATTCGGATTTCAATTGCTGGTCTATATTCGCACGTGTATATGCCGACGAAACATTACCGCATACATTTGTATAAAACAGTAACGGGTCTGCAATGCGGTAAGAGTATACACCGTTACAGCGTACGCCGACAGTAAAATTTCTGCCGATGTCAGTATAGGTCATTCTGAACGGTACAGGATTCTGAGTACCGAATTTATTATTGGTGAGTTCCTTGAGATTGAAATAATAAATTCTCTGGTCATGTGCGGTATCTCCGCCGAAAGAAAGTCTCTTGCCTATGATTTTGAAAGTTTCTTTTATATTACTGCTGAGGCTTCCGCCGAAAAGGCTTGGCTCTGTTGACATATCGTAAACATATTCACCAGGAACGGCACATACTTCAACTACTGCACCCTGGTCAACGATAATCATACACTGACCGTCGCTGACTGCTATTTTACTTCCGTTAGTAATGATGTTGTCATTGCCTCTGTTGGCAGAAAATGTAGATGTTCTTTTCTTTCCCTTTACAACGAGTACATCTGCCGGAAGAGCATCACAGTAGAAAAATTCCTTCCATGTATCGCCGAAAGCTGAACCTGTTGCGACCAATGCCGCCTGAATAAGTCCCATATTGATTAACTCCTTTCAGAAACTGAATAATCAGATTTTTTATAAATCAATTATAACATATATCTGTGTGAATTGCACGTATTTTTGAAAAAAATTTCCTGAAAATTCAATATTTTTATCTTTTAACTATTTTGTCAGTCCCATTCTTTCCAGACTTCCGGACAGTAGCCGATTGTTGCCCTTTTACCGTTCCGGACTACCGGAGTTTTTATTATATGCTGATTTTCAAAGACTTTTTCTTCCTTGTCGGCGTCGGAGAGATATTTTATAAGAATAATTAAATCCTTGTCTTTAGCGTTTTGGTCAATGAGATTGTCAAGACCGCCTACAGACTGTTTCACACTGTTGAACTCGCCTTTACTCATGTCTTTTTCTTTCATGTCTATAAACTGGTACTTTATACGACGTTCCTTGAAAAAACGTTCAGCCTTTCGGGTATCGGAACATTTTTTAGTACCGAATATCTGTATATTCATATATTATTAATCCTCCTGTCTGAAAGCAACTTCTTCAAGACTTTGTGCCTCACGTGTAAGATTAAATTCAATGCTTTTCAGGTCAAGACCGTTCTGGGCGAAATAAAGCCTTATAGCCGTGAATCTCGAAAACATAGGTATCTCCTTGGAATAAGAAACCGGCTGACCGTCTGTACCGTTCCATGTGAAAGTGCCGGAAGCCGTACCCATTGCGAAAAGTGTAACCGGTATCTGTGCGGTTTCGCTCTGTTCAGATGAAGCCGTGATTTTTACCTCATAGAAACCGGATTTATTTACAGTAAGTGCAAAACTGTAATGACTACCCTTTTCAGCTTTTACGCCGGACAGGTCAAGAGTTAAATTGCCGTCCAGTTCATAGAATACTACCGGAGTATCGTTTTCGGTGTCGCCGTCCGGACGATTTATTATTTCAATCGTTTCTTCCGTACCGTCAAGACGTTCCATAGCGTGCGTATCTATCAGGAAGTTACATATATTCATGGCGTTTCGCTGGAGTGCAGACCGGAAAATATTTCCCTTGCTGAGTTCCTCAAGTGTATTATCGTTACCGGACGAGCCGTCGGCACATACCATGTACAAATCATTCTGAGCCTTTGCCATAGATGCAAAATCAGTTTTATCCGGAAGTCCGCCACGTGAATTTATATTTGCCCACCAGTCAGTCATAGTAATGCCCCTGAATCCCCACTCATTGCGGAGAATTGTTGTATTCAGGTCAAAATTTCCGGCGGTCCATAAACCGTTCACAGCTCCGTATGTAGTCATGATACTCTTTGCGTTACCGCATTTCACGGCGATTTCAAAACCTTTAAGATAAATTTCACGTAAAGCACGTTCCGAAACTATCGAATCAATATTATGACGGTTTGTTTCCTGATTGTTTCCGCAGAAGTGCTTTATAGTACCGGTAACGCCTGACTTATGAAGTCCTTTAAGTTCAGCGGTTGCCATATGACCTGTTAAGAACGGGTCTTCGGAAAAATATTCAAAATTTCTGCCGTTCAGGACGTGTCTGTGTATGTTCATACCTGCTCCGAGAAGACATTCTACTTTATTTACGGTCATTTCAAGACCTGTCATTTCAAATAAATCCGTAAGCAGTTCCCTGTTGAATGTAGAGGCAATCATTGTACCGTTAGGCAGGCTGAACGCTTTTGTACCGCAATCAAGTCTCATACCGGACGGACCATCACTGCAACAACCGGCAGGGATTCCGAATTTTTCGAGATTCTCCGATACTCCGCCGAATGCAGAAGCTGTACCGGCTGTCACACGTGGACTTCCCATTCCCTCACCACGTATTATACAGGACAAGTCATAATCAGAAAACTGTGCGATAAATTCTT
>JAAVHK010000053.1 GCA_014799765.1 Ruminococcus sp. | reverse complement strand
GGCTTTTGACAATATGCGTCAGGCTCTCGACGAAAATAACCGTAATATGTGGCGGTCACTCGAAGAACGGAAACGTCTTAACTCTGCATTTTCACACGATTTGAGAACGCCTCTTACAGTACTGAAAGGCTATAACGAATTTCTGACAAAGTACGGTGAAAATGTATCGTCGGAAAAATTATCTGAAATTCTTTCAAAAATGTATGGTCAGATAAACAGACTTGAAAGTTATACCTATAAAATGAGTGCGGTACAGAAGCTTGAAGATATTGTACCTGCTCCGGTTGAAGTGGATTCCAGTACTTTAAGGGAAAATTTTTCGGAATCGGGAAAATATATCTGTAATGACAAGGAATTTTCATTAGACTTCCGGAGCGATACGGATATTCTTTTCATTGACGTTCAGCTTGTAATGGAAGTATACGAGAATATAATGTCAAATGCGGTGAGGTACGCAGACAGTAGGATTTCAGCAGATATTACCGTATCAGGTGACCGTATGAAAATAACCGTACTTGACGACGGTAAAGGTTTTACCAAAAAGGCTTTGAAACTCGCTAAAGAACCGTTCTATCGTGACGACAGGGAACAGAATACTTTACATTTTGGACTCGGACTTTATATATGTAAAATACTTTGCGAAAAGTGTGGCGGTAATATAGATATATCCAATACCGATACCGGCGGAAAGGTCACCGCAGAATTTTTTTTGAAAAATCAGATAAAAAGTTGATAATTACGTTTTACAATAAAAGTACGGAAGAATTTCCGTACTATTTTTTATGAAAGGACTGATTTTTTCTATGAAAAAAATCGAAATTCAGAACGTCAATAAGTTCTATGGCAAGAAACACGCTCTTAAAGACATCAATCTGACCATCAATCAGGGAATGTTTGGACTTCTCGGACGTAACGGAGCAGGTAAAACAACCCTCATGAAAACCCTCGCCGGACTGCATCAGAAAAAAAGCGGTAGTATAACGGTCTGCGGAATACCTATCGAAAACACTAAGGAAATCCGCAGTATAACGGGGTATCTTCCACAGGATTTTTCCATGTACCCTAACATGAACGTATATGAGGCTCTCGACTATCTCGGCACACTTTCCGGTATGCCGAAGTCTGAACGTCAGAAACAGATTGAAATACTTCTTAAGAAAGTAAATCTCACGGAACATCAGCACAAAAAAGTGAAAGCTCTTTCCGGTGGTATGAAACGCCGGTTAGGTATCGCACAGGCATTACTTCATGACCCGAAAGTCCTTATAGTCGATGAGCCAACGGCTGGACTTGACCCCGAAGAACGTATACGCTTCCGGAATCTGCTTACAGATGCTTCCGAAGAACGTATTGTAATTCTTTCTACACATATAGTCGGCGATATTGAGGCTTCCTGTGAAGATATAGCTATCATGAACGACGGCAGAATATTATGGCAAGGTACTGTAACGGAACTTATCGACAATGCAAGAGGTAAAGTTTTTACTGTCAGCATACAGAAAAAATACCTCACACAGATTAAGAAAAATTATATCGTGACCGGTATGCTGATACAAGGCGAGTATAACACAGTACGTATCATATCAGATACTGTACCCGATTTACAGAACGCCATTCCCGACGAACCTAACTGTGAAGACGCTTATATGTACTGTCTGTATCAGAATGGTTGCGACGTTTACGGAGGTGCGGAATAATGTTATTTTTCAAAGAGTGTAAAAAGATACTGTTTTCGCTGACGTTTGTTATATATATCGTAGCGGTTGTAGGATTCAATTTCACACAGTTCAATCCGGACGCAGACAGAAAAATTTCTCCACCAACTCCGGAGCAGGCTGACTATGGAACTATTGCAAAGGAAGTACCGGAAATTCTTATACCGAATGCTACAGAAGGACTTGTAAAGGAGTATCTGAGAGGGTACTATAAAGCCTATCCTGTCGGATTCTATAAAGAAGTAAAACTTTCCTCAAAGAAATCAGCACAGATTGCGGAAATAATTACTGAAATATCCGGTATCACAAAACAGGAACTCGATAATTTTTCAGATTTTCAAGACGGCGGTATGATTATGCAACCCGATGGCAATGGTGGTTTCGTACCGGTCATGCAGGAAGCTGTTTTACCGGAAATAAATATCCCCGATACTATTACTTACGAACATTTCCGTGACCTCATGCGTAAAGCTGATAAAATTATCGGTGGTGGCTCTGATTACTCGGATAACAACATTGTAGGTAATTTTTCGCAAGTACCGAAAACTTACGAAGACGCTTTAGCGGAATACAATGCGATTATCGACAAAGATAAAATTACAGGTGCTTATGCCCGTCTTTTCTGCGACTATATCGGAATTATTGTAGCTGTACTACCTGTATTTCTTTCGGCAAGCCTCGCCAATGCCGATAAAAAATCACGTATGGAACATCTTATTTACTCAAGAAAAATATCGTCCTCGAAACTCATACTTACAAGATTTTCCGCACTTGTTACAATGATGTTCATACCGGTCATGATACTTGCATTTATCGCATCTTTCAACGTTTCCGGAATCTATAAGGGAAATGATGTTGATTTCCTTGCAATACCTAAGATGTCAGTATACTGGTTGTTACCTAACATTCTTTTCACTACCGCTCTGGGTATGGCTATTACGGAAATTACGTCGCAACTTATGGCGGTATTCGTATCGGGTGTGATATGGTTTACGGACGTTATGGTGAATGTCGAACTCACCGGCGGTATAAGAAATTTTTCCCTCGTATGCCGACACAATTCGCTGTATAAAAGAGACGTCTTCATAAACAGTATGAATCAGTTTGTATTCAGCAGGATTTTCTATACCGTACTTGCATTTGCTATCATAGCCCTGACCGTATGGGTATATTCCGAAAAAAGAAAGGGTGGTCTGAATGTCGTTCGGAAAAATATTATCCGTAAATCTGAGACATAATTTTCTGATACACTTCCTACTGGCGATACTGGTAGCATTTCTTACGCCGGTAGTATTCAGTATAAATGCACTTGATTCAAGGGCATCGGCACAACCTCTTGAAACGTTATTGTCTTTTACCGGTACAATTATACTTACGCCGGTATTTCTTCCGGAACAGAACCCTGAAATCCGTGATGTGATACGTTCAAAGAAAACAAATTATCTTACTGTATGTATCATAAGGGTTATATATTCTGTATTGGCAATCATGCTTGTTACCGGAATGTTCGTACTTGTCATGCGACATAATGAATGTGATGTAACATACAGACATTTTATAGGAGGTTTTGCTTCGTCACTGTTCATGGGTACGATAGGCTTTACAGTTGCAGGATTAAGTAACAGTGTTTCCGCCGGATATATGGCTTCTATGGTATATTATGCATCAAATATCGGACTTAAAGACAAATTAGGTATATGCTATCTTTTTTCGATGTACAGCGGAGAAAAATTTTCCGATAAATATTTACTGATTCTGTTATCAGTATTCATAATTTCAGTGGTATTCGTTATATTAAGAAAATCTGATAAATAATATTTTACCTGAGACTATCTCCGCAGACGGTCTCAGGGATTTTTTTATGAAACAGTTCCGTAATAAAGACAGAAAAAGGAATTGTTTTAAGTTTACAAAATTATGATTATGTGTTAATATATAAAAAGAAAGGAGTGTTTTATCATGAATGAGTACGAAGAATTACAACGCTGGCTTGACGAACAGGCAGACAACTATATTCCAACAGAAGAATTTCTTCGGGAACACGGGCTTACAATGAAAAGTGCTTCGGAGCAGGCTGACACATTCAGGGAAAAATTTTTTACTTTACTGCGGAAATATGAAATACTTACTGACAATATAAGCGTTATTGTCGCAGAACTCGACGGGCTTATATATAAAAATCAGAATGAAGATTTACTCTTCCTCTATACCGCTATGGCTACTGAAAAAGGTTTATTATTCGGTGAACCCGAAGACGAAGAACAGAAAGTATTGTACTGGCTTGAACAGTCTGAAAATTCAAGGAAATTTTCTGAGGCTGTCAGAAATGAGAATATCTATAAAAAACGTCTTGAAAGTCTAAAAGAATTTTCAGAAACTCCGGATTCAGACGAAACAGACACCGAAGAACAGGTTTTATTGTATCATATGTCACTGGAGCATGATTTTCTTTATAAGGGCAGAAAAAGTAAATTCTTTATGGAAAATGTCGGCGAACTTGTCCGGAAAGTAAATGCTATACCGGTACTGAAAGTCATAAAGCCGTATGTATATAGTGCGGTACTCAGCCGGAAGCATAATCTTATGATTAACAGGAAAAATTACAGTCCTAATCTGGCGAATGTCTTTGAAAGAACGGATTACAGGATAAAAACTGATAACGGCAAGAATTTTGATACTTATCAGTCTTATCTTGAATTATATGACCAGCTCCGGCAAAGCTATCTGGACGAATCCGATATTGATTTTTCAGATTACTGTTTTTCACATCTCAGTAACCTCAGTGAGTGGTACTATGAAAACTGTGAACCGAATGAAGAAATTCCCATGACACTCGAACTTATGGCAGAACGCTATACAACTACTGTCACTATTAAAAATATTGAATATATCCCTAAAAAACAACCTGTACTTGAAATTGCATATCGTAATATCCTGCTGAATAAAACTGAATGGCTTGATATGATACATGACGTTCAGAACGGTGCGGACATTTCAGACTACTGTGAAAGACTGTACAAAATGGCTGACGGTGCGAAGTTATGCAAAGACAGAAAAACAGCCCTGAATTATGCTGAATTATATCTTATTTGTTTCATGGAAGACATAAACCGCCGTATCATGATGGACGGTTATAAAAATTTTCTGTAAAACAGTTCCGGAAAAAAATAAAATCCGGTAACTGTTTGGGCTATTATTTTTTACGTGAATGTGATATGATAAACGTGTAAGGAAAAACTTACAGATTATGTAATAGCCTGACTACAGAAAGGAATGAATCTTATGCAGATGCTCGGGAATAAACTTAACAGTCTTTCTGACCTTATGCACAGTTTCAGCATTGACGAACTTATTTACAGCTATTACAGCGGTGAACTTGCTGTATTTCTGAAAAGTATCGGAGAACACGAAAAGGCAGAAAAACTTGATTATATTACGCATAACGGCTACTTACTGACAGAACTTTACGGGGTATTCGGACTTAATCCGGATATTTCCGAAGAAGATATAAGAAATTCATACTGAAAAATATTATAAATAAATATCTTTTAGATATTGAACTTGTAAAGCATAAATCATAAGATAATACTAAAAGATACTGGAGGTATTTTCTTATGAATAATAAAGTCGGCGAAAGAATACGTTACCACCGCTTACAGTGCGGAATGAGTCAGGAAACACTTGCATTGACTGCCGGAATAAATACGGCATTCCTCGGACATCTTGAGCGTGGGCTGAAAAGTCCTACTATAACTACTCTTGACAAGATTGTTGAAGCTCTTGGTCTGAGTTACAGCGAATTTTTTGACGACCGCATAAACACCGCAGACACCGAAAGCAGAAAATTCTATACTGATATGATTTTTAACTGTATAAAGCGTCTTCCGGACGAAAAACTAAAGGCAGTGGCGGAAATAATCATGAAGATTACTGACATAACAGAATAATTTACTGTTCCTGATGTTTCGTCAGATAGCTGAAAAATAATCCTGATTTCTGTAATATGTCACAAAAATACTTTAAAGTATTGACAGATAATATTTATCGTGATATAATAAATCAGGAAGTTATCCGCTTCAGAATTACAGTATTATAACATGGAAAGGAGATGTTAATTATGGGAAAAACCTGTGGCGATTGCGTTTATTGCGGTACTGCTAACGGCTGGGCATGGCAAAATTCCGAACACTGCAACAAACAGAACATTGATGTTGATTTTGACAGACCTGCCTGTGCTTATTTTAAGGAAGATTCCAGCGACTGTTGCTATAACTGTACTTACTTCAATTCAGGTCTGATTTCCGGCGGAAAATGTACTTATCACAGCAAGAAGATTTCAAGCCCTGCAAGCTATGTATGTTCAAGTTTCGTTGAAGACTAAAACAAAAAAATCAGCACCATTTTTACACGGGTGCAACAAGACGGGCAGAAGAGTGGACAGAAACGACACCTGAAAAAAGTCGTTGACCCTGATTCACTCGCCTGTCCATATTTTTCGGAGGTTAATTGATTATGGGATTATTTGACAAGGCTAAGGATAATTACGAAAAGCGTCAGAAGATTGCAGAATGGAACTATCAGGCACGTGAATATATAAGCGAAGGTCAGCGTGTATACGAGGAAGCCTATGGAAATCTTGCCTATGCGTGTTCAAAAGTCGAATATAAAATGCAGGAGTTTGTACGCTGGAAGCAGAACATTTTAAACGAAATAAATAATACTCTTAAAACTATTGATTCACAGCACAGTGACCTGAAACTATCTTTAAAAGTAGATTTTATTAATC
>JAAVHK010000052.1 GCA_014799765.1 Ruminococcus sp. | reverse complement strand
TATTATGTACAATCGGCGTAAGAAGTGCCGTAACCGGAAATACAATCCAGCTGTCGCCCCAGTTATGAGTTATAAAGCTGTATGCAAGATATCCGGCAATGACGATAAGCCAGTAGCTTCCGACAATCATTCCGCCTGTTCTGTGTTCTTCGGACTTCTTTTCACGGGTGAAACCGTCTTCTTCGAGGAGTTTGGAAAACCCCTTTTTAGTTATTGCTGTTCTTACAATAAGAAATACTCCGCCTGCTATCATAAAGAACATAAAACAAACTCCTAAAACATTATAAAAAGCACTTTCGGGAAATAGTGTACCTGTTAAAGTTGAGGGAATAACTGAAAGTATACATAAAGTTACGCCTGTAATTAAATCCCTTGTATGTACGGATAAGAATTTAGTTTGTTTTTCCCTTAACATACCGTCAACGCCGTATGCGGTATCAATGCCCTCTTTTATAAGGTATCTGAAAGGCTTTTTGTCAGCACCGGCTGAAATGAAAAGTCCTACTGCACCGGCAATCATAAGGAACATTAAAACAGTTCCGAGAGTTTCTGTAAGGGCTTCTGATATTACGGAAAGAATAGTCGCCGGTATAACAGATGTTATACAAATTGCTACACCTGAAGCGGTCTTGAATGCTGAATGTGCGTTTACGTCAAGGAATCTGTTGGCATCTTCCATAGAGACAAGCCGGAGCGGTCTGGAATCGTTGAGAGGTGCGGAAACTTCTTCCGGAGCAGGTTTTTCAAAGTCGTCTTTTAATAAGTAGTCAGTACTTACCCCGAAGATTTCCGACATCTTAAGTATCTTGTTTAAGTCGGGTATAGACTGTGCACCCTCCCACTTTGAAACGGACTGTCGACTAACACCCATTTGTTCGGAGAGTTCGTCCTGAGACATACCAGCCTTTTTTCTTAGTTCAATAATCTTGTCTGCGAGTATCATTTAGAATACCTCCTGTAAAAAATTTTCTATAATTATTCTATCATAAAGCCGACTATAATGCAATCAACCGTACTTGTCAATTTGTCAACCGGTAGTTGCATTTTGCGATAAACAGGGAAAACAGCGGTTGCATTACAAGTTTTGTCATTAAATGAGGACTTCCCCCATAGAATGTAATATATCGGAGCAGGGAGGGAAGTTATGTTAATAAAGAACAGGTTAATAAGAGATACAATACTGCTGACGTTAATGCAGTTGTTTCTTGATACGGCATCATTACTGCTGAACGTCTTCATAACGAAGCAGTTAGGAGCGGAAGCAATCGGGATACTTACCCTTATGGGTTCATTTTTAGGACTTGCCGGTATTTTGTCCAATGGTAACGCCTTTTTGTGTACCAGCAGACTGGTATCAGAAGAAATGGGTAAAACCAATTCAAATCCGGATAAGATTCTGACACACGGTATAAAACTATGTCTTATGCTTAGTGTAAGCGTATCGGTTATACTGTTTGTTTTCGCTGAACCTTTAAGTAATAAATTTTTCAGCGGTGCGAAAATGGAAACCGCTATAAAATTCATGCCGTTGGCGTTGATTTCCGGAGCGGTTTCAGCGTGTTTCAAAGGATACTTCAACGCAAGCCGGAAAGCCTCTGTATCGGCGGTAGGGGATATTATTGAATTTATTATAAAGTCACTGGTCATAATAGTAATGACGTTATCGGCAACGAATCCGGACGAAAATACAGTCTGTCGGATAATGATAGCCGGAATAATAGCCGGTAATATATTTTCACTGTTTTATTGCCTGATAGTATTTGTACATAGTCATGAAAAGTGTACCGGAAAATGTTCATTGAATTTCAGGAAATATATATCGTATGCGTTTCCGATAATGGCAGGAAGTATACTGACATCTGCACTGAGCAGTACGAATGATGCATTAATCCCGATGTGTTTAAGACAGAGTGGCGATTCGGTAAACGAGGCTCTGAGCAGGTTCGGAATATTCGAGGCTATAGTTATTCCGACATTGTTTTTTCCGTCGGTGGTATTGTGTTCAATGTCGGGAATAATAGTCAGCGAATCGGCGAGGGCATCAGCTTCCGGAAACATGGACAGAATCCGCAGTCTGACGGAACGTCTTATAAGGTATACTATAATATTTGCGGTATTTGCATCAGCGGTACTCATGAAATTCGGCGATACAGTCGGCGAACTTCTCGGCGGTGGCGAACTTGCCGGAAAAATGATAACCATTATCGCACCGGTAGTACCGTTTATCTATATGGAGATTATTTCGGAAGCTCTCATAAAGGGTATGGGTTTACAGAGTTTTTCTTCACTCAACTATCTGGCGGAATACGCTATAAGAATTTCAGTGGTGCTTGTTTTTGTACCTAAATTCAGTTTTTACGGAATAGTCGCCTCATATTACGCCAGTAACGTCATCGGCAACTGTGCAAGACTTATCAAAATAATGAAACATACCGGAACACCGTTCAGACCGTTTAAAATAATAGCCGTACCGGTGATATATGCGTTTCTTACTATGGGTGCGGTGGAACTCCTCACACACCTGACAGGTCTTGACGCTGAAAGACTTCCGGAGATAATTATTTTCGTGATTCTGTGGGCAATCGCCTATACCGGTGTGTTCGTTGGTTTCAGTTATGGTACGCCGGAACTTAAAGACCGTAAACTGTTGTGCAATATCAACAAATAATTCACGTACTTATGATGTAAAATGTAGAAAATTATTCCGTTCTATTGCAATCTGCACAAAAAAGTTATATAATTATCTCATACAGTTGTACTTCAACAATAAAATCCGGAGGATAATTAAATGAAAGACTATGATGTTACCAAGATAAAAAACATTGCACTTGCCGGACATAACGGCTCAGGAAAAACTTCCCTTGCGGAAGCGATTCTGTATAAGGCAGGAGCTTCCGACCGTCTCGGAAAAACTGCTGACGGAACAACCGTCTGTGACTATGACCCCGAAGAAATCAAGAGATGTATTTCTATAGGAACTTCCCTCGCATCTTTTGAATATAATGATTTCAAGGTAAATCTTCTTGACACCCCGGGGCTTTTCGATTTTGCTTCCGAAATGACAGAGGGTATAAGGGCATCTGATACGGTAATGATTACTGTATCTGCAAAATCCGGTGTCAAAGTCGGTGCAAGAAAGGCATACGCCGAAGCAGAAAAACAAGGCAAATCAAAAATGTTTGTCGTAACAAAAATTGACGATAAATCCGCTAATTTCTTCAACGTCCTCACGGAACTCAAGACAGTTTTCGGTCCTACCGTATGCCCTGTAGTAGTACCGGTTGTAAGCAATCACCAGATAGTTTCATACGTCAATCTGATAGAAATGAAGGCTTATAAATACGACGAAAAAGGAAACGCTATCGAGACCGATATGCCCACCGCTGAAATCTCTGAAAAGTTTGAATACCGTATAGATGGTCTTATAGGTGCGGTTTCGGAAGCCGTCGCAGAAACTTCCGACGAATTAATGGAAAAATTCTTTGAGGGTGAGGAGTTCACACAGAAAGAGTTGATAGACGGCATTCACGACGGCATGAACAGAGGTATCATAACGCCTGTAGTATGTACATCTTCTACCGAACTCGCCGGAATAGATATGTTACTGAAAGAAATCGAATTGCTTTTACCGTCACCGCACGAGGTAGAAACAGAAGATTCAGAAGTAAAATGTGACGTTTCAGAACCTATGTCGGCATACGTTTTCAAGACAGTCGCTGACCCATTCGTTGGTAAGATGTCATTTATACGTGTTATGTCGGGTACGCTGAAATCAAACAGCGAGGTTAAAAATGCGACTTCCGGAAATACCGAAAAAATAGGCAAATTATGTACACTATGCGGTAAGAAACAGACGGAAGTTTCATACGCAACCGCCGGTGATATAGTAGTTGCGACGAAGATTTCCGCCAATACCGGCGATACACTTTGCGACAGTGCGAAAATGGTAGAGTTTGCCCCTATGGATTTCCCGAAACCGTGCTATTCTATGGCAGTCAAGGCTAAGGCACAGGGCGATGAGGCTAAAATTTCCACGAGTATGCAGAGACTTACCGAAGAAGACCCCACACTGACCTACATTCAGGACGATAACACCAAAGAGCAGATTTTAAGCGGTCTCGGTGAACAGCATATAGAAGTTGCAGTTGCTAAATTAAAGAATAAATTCGGTGTTGATGTAAATCTCACTGTACCGAAAATTGCCTATAAAGAGACTATCCGCAAGAAAGTAAAGGTTGAGGGTAAACACAAGAAACAATCTGGCGGACACGGTCAGTATGGTCACGTATGGATTGAGTTTGAACCGTGTGTAAGCGATACGCTTGTATTTGAGGAAAAAGTTTTCGGCGGAGCAGTACCGAAGAATTATTTTCCGGCAGTACAGAAAGGGCTTGAAGAATCCACGAAAAAAGGCGTACTCGCAGGCTGTCAGGTTGTCGGACTGAAAGCAATTCTTGTTGACGGTTCGTATCACCCTGTAGATTCGTCGGAAATGGCATTCAAAACCGCCGCTTCAATCGCATATAAAGAGGGCTTGCGAAAGGCTGACCCTGTAATGTTAGAACCGGTCGGCAGACTGAAAGTAACCGCCCCCGACGATAACACCGGAGACATCATGGGCGAACTTAATAAGCGTCGTGGAAGAGTTCTCGGCATGGAACCGGTTTCGCATGGCGTGACGACTATCGAAGCAGAAGTACCAGTCCGTGAAATGCATGATTTTGCATTGTATCTCCGTCAGGTAACGAGAGGTCTCGGAAGTTTCACACTTGATTTTGAACGCTATGAACAGTTACCGGCAAATCTTCTCACGGAAGTAATTTCCTCAGTAAATTCCGAAAATTAATTCATATATGAGGGTACGCAAGTACCCTCGCCCTCCTTTTCGGCTTGAAATAGCCACAAAAAATTTTTTTGAAAAATTCTGAAAAAATTTTCAGAAAACACTTGACAAATCGAAAAAGTTGTGATATAATATAATAGTCGTCAGGGAACAGTACCGACGACAGCATAAAAAAGCGTGTGGGGGTTTAGCTCAGCTGGGAGAGCATCTGCCTTACAAGCAGAGGGTCACAGGTTCGAGCCCTGTAGTCCCCACCACATAAGGCCTGGTAGTTCAGTTGGTTAGAACGCTGCCCTGTCACGGCAGAGGTCGAGAGTTCGAGTCTCTTCCAGGTCGCCACTATATGAAACGAATAACTCGGAAAGAGTTTAATTTTGACAGCGTACATATTATGTACTGAAATTATAACCGTCCTCTGAGTTGTTCAAATCATATTTTGAATTTAATAAAAAAAATGCGGATTTAGCTCATCTGGTAGAGCGCCACCTTGCCAAGGTGGAGGTAGCGAGTTCGAGCCTCGTAATCCGCTCCAATGGCGCTATAGCCAAGCGGTAAGGCGTGGGTCTGCAACACCCTGATCCCCAGTTCAAATCTGGGTGGCGCCTCTTTGAGCATCTGAGGATTTCAGATGCTTTTATTTATGCGAGGTGATATTTTGGAGTTAAGCAGACTGACGGAAAATTTTCTGATAAAGTTGAGAACGGAAAATTTTTTCGATACAGCTGACTATGAAAAATTGAAATCGGTTTTGACATACAAAGTCGTCGAATGGAAAAAAGCCGGAAGCGTACCGGTTAAGGACGTACTTGACATAGTTATTCTCATTGACCAGTTAGCCGGAGGAAGTCGTTTTTTCGACGAGGAAACGACGGTAAGAGTTGAGGACGCCTGTATTGAAATAGAGAATATTATAGAAAATATTATATAGTCCCTCTGAATCAGTCAGAGGGATTTTTGTGTACTTACTTCATATTTATCTTTTATTTTGTCAGCATTTTTCATATTATCCTTAAACTTTTCGATGTAATTGTTGAGATATTTTTTATTTTCAAGTTGTTGTTCAGTTATTTCGCCTTTCATCATTTTTTCCATAATACCTATATAAATTTCACCGAGAGCCAAAGTAAGAACCGTTGCAGTACCACCACTTATAGAACCACCGGCGAGAGTACCAAAGTATGGAATTGCTTTGAGTAAGTTGGCAACAATAGTTTTTCCGGCAATAGTTGCGATAGTTGAGCCTAAAAGTGAAGAAACTATAGCAGTTATTGTCGATTTTTTTATATCCATTCCGTATATTGTTGTTATGGTAGCAATCATTGATATTTCAGTAGGTATAAGTGCGGCGGCGTCGGCAAATGGCAGAGGTATAAAACCTTCTCCGAAAGCAACAGTTGATGCACCTAATATAACAAACTGTGCTTTTTTGCGTTTGGCTTTCAGAGATGCCACCTGTGCATTAATGAAAGCTTTCTGTGCAGATTCCGGAAGAATTTCAGTCACATAATCAACAAGTCTATCACAGCCGTAAGCTTTTTTTGTATAATCTTCATCTATTTCATAATCTTCGGCTAAAACACAGAAACTTTTATGTATAGGAAGATTCATTTCATCAATACATTTCTGTAAATCTTTAGCTTTTTTGCTTATTGCCTGTGTGACTACTACAATTACCGGAACACCTGATTCACCAGCGAGACTTTTGACAAAATTTTCCTCTTCTATTTCAAACCTGCCTGAAGTACCGCTTACACAATACCATATACAATGAATTTGCGAATCAATATTACCGGAATGTCTTTTTTCTGAAATAAGATTTATTATATCGTTCTTAACTCTTATTTGCTGGTCTTTATTCAATTCAAGACCGACGGTATCATATATCCGGAGCGGATAATTTGGTACGGTAATTTCTTTAAGTTCCTGTGTGACCGGTCTGCCCGTACCTGTATTGGCTATTTTCTGACCGAAAACGGCATTTACGAGAGTACTTTTTCCAACTCCGGTTTTTCCCGCAACGATAATATTAACGTGTCCCATTCTGGTGTATTCCTCTTTCAGATTTTTAAGCATTTG
>JAAVHK010000051.1 GCA_014799765.1 Ruminococcus sp. | reverse complement strand
GCTTTAGCGAATGGTGCAATTGATGCCGTGGCACTTCATGACCCTGTTGCTTCATCAGCCGAAGCGGAATATAATTTTACTAAAATCTTTGATTTGACAGAAGACGGTAAATTTGCAAATGAATATTGCTGTGCAGGATTTGTGACAAATTCCGTAGTGTCCGAACATCCTGAAGCGGAAGCAGCTTATACAAGGGCGTTAATGAAAGCCTCTGCATACGTACAGGCAGAACCGGAAAATTCTGCAAAGCTACAGATAGAAAATGACCAGTGTTCCGGAAATCTGGAAAATAATACAAAACTTCTGTCGTCATATAATTATCAGCCGTCTGTAAGTGCAATGGAAGATACATTCCGCAATTCCTGCTCAGATTTGCTTGAAATCGGTGATTTGAAAGAGGGCAGGGATATTGAGAAATTTACTTCAGAACATATAGCGAAGTTTGATGATGTTCCCGAAAGTTATACATACAATGCAGACGGAACTTTTTCAGGCATTGACAGTAAAAAAAAATGAATAGTTGCTGTGGTTAATCAGAGACTGGAGGAAAAATGAAAAGATATGTTAATATAATAAAACTGATTTTACCGGTTATTGCGGTTTTGATTTCCGTTGCCACATATTATATATTTGACGACAGCGGAAAACAGAAATCTACAGAATATCCCTACTATGTATATTTAATGCTGTTTGTTTCGGGAATTTACATTATTGTTGCGATTGCTTCGGTATTCATGAAAACACTGAGAGAAAAAATATTACATAAAGCCCCGTTGCTGACAGGAACAGTTATCTTTATGATGTTTGTCAATATTGTTACTGCAAAGACAACCATTCTTCCGACTTTATATTTTCCGTCTCTGGACAGAATTATAGGTCTGATATATGAACAGAAACTTTTCCTTCTGGAAAATGTATTCTTTTCTCTGAAACTTCTGATAACAGGCTTTTTATGGGGTGCGTCAACAGGATTTCTTACAGGTCTTGCACTGGGATATAGCAGAAAAGTCGGATACTGGTTAAATCCTGTGACAAAGTTCATAGGACCTATCCCGACTACTGCATGGATTCCGCTTGCATTGAGTGTATTTCCGACAACGAACACCGCAAATATATTTTTAATTGCTTTTGCGGTATGGTTTCCCGTTACACTGATGACAAGCAGTGGTATACAAAGTACAAATCAGGTACACTTTGAAGTGTCCAGTACATTAGGTGCATCAACGCTCTATAAAATTATTCATGTAGCGATTCCGAGTGCAATGCCGAGTATATTTTTAGGTGTATTCTATGGTACAGTCTCATCTTTTGCAACACTTATGGCGGTTGAAATGAACGGAAATTCAAGCGGAATAGGCTGGTATATCAACTGGCAGAAACAGGTTATGATGTACGATGGTGTGTATGCAGGATTGATTATAATAGCCGTTTTGTGTTCTCTGATACTTACATTGCTTTTCAAAGTAAGAGACCGTGTTCTTGTATGGCAGAAAGGAGTGATAAAATGGTAGGTAATATTTCAATTCAGAATGTCAGAAAAGAATTTGTAAATCAGGATTCTTCACAGGAAAATATTATTGCCCTGAATGACTTCACTTTAGATATCCGGTCCGGAACATTTGTCAGTCTTATAGGACCTTCAGGCTGTGGAAAGTCAACGCTTCTGCGACTGATTAGCGGACTGGAACGTACAAGCAGTGGTTCTATATTTTTGGACGGTAAAGAAATTTCAAAGCCCGGAAGTGACCGTGGATTTGCATTTCAGGGGTCTAACCTTTTTCCGTGGCTTACTGTTGAACAGAATATAGCTTTCGGATTAAAAGCACGGCATATCTATAAAGACAATAAAAAAGATGTTCAGGATTTTATTAATCTGACAGGCTTAAAGGGATTTGAGAAATCTTATCCGCATCAGCTTTCGGGCGGTATGAATCAGCGTGCATCATTGGCGAGGGCGTTGGTAGGACATCCGAAAGTATTACTTCTTGATGAACCTCTGGGAGCTTTGGACGCATTTACAAGAATGAATCTACAGGACGAAATACTTCAGATATGGCGGAAACACAACATGACTATGATTATGGTTACACATGATGTTGACGAAGCTATATATATGTCAGATAAGGTTGTTGTAATGTCCGCCAGACCGTCGAAAGTTGAAGCCGTTATTGATATCGAACTGCCGAGACCTCGTGCAAGAGCTCAGGATACTTTTCAGGTATATCGTTCTCAGATACTTAATATTCTGAACCTTGGCGGAGATATAGAAATGATTGATTATCAGATTTGATAATTCTGAACGGACGTTTTGCAATTTCATTGTAACTCGTCCTTTTTAGTGTATACGGAAAATTAAATTACTTCATAGATTATTTATATTACAGGTTATAGAAAAAACATATTTGACAATTCATATAGAAATAGTATAATTAAAATGCAGGGAGGTGTTTTATGAGAATCTCAACAAGGGGGCAGAATGCAATCAAACTTATGCTTGACCTTGCCACCTATAACAACGGTGAACCTGTAAAACTCAGGGAAATTGCAAGAAGACAGAATATTTCAGAAAAATATCTTGAACAGATAGTATCTGTTTTGCAGAAAGCCTCTTTGGTAAAAAGTTTTAAAGGTTCACGAGGGGGATATACTCTGCAATATCCGCCGGATAAATATACAGTAGGATATATTCTGAAAACCGTTGAGGGAAATATGACCCCGACAGATTGTGTAGGAGAAAACGGAGTTATCTGTGAAAACAGTAGTATTTGTGTAAGTCATCGTTTATGGCAGAAACTATATACAGCAATTAATGATGTACTGGAAGGAATCACTTTAGCGGATATGCTTGAATGGCAGAGCGAAATATGGACAGACCAGTATGTAATATGAAGAAAGAGGTAATCAGGATTGACTATACAGCAGATTGCGGATATGTCAGCGGATTCTTATATATATGTTGATGTACGGAGTGAAATTGCATATCAGCACGGTCATATAGCTAATGCTGTTCACTGGAACGGCATTGACAATATAATTTTTCCCGAAAACAAGAAGATAATTGTTTATTGTACTTATGGTAAAAACAGCATTCCGTTTGTTGAGAAACTGAAAAAATGCGGGTATGATGCATATAATTTATCAGGCGGTTACAGAGAGTGGCTGATACATAATTTTTACGAACTTAGCGACGAAGAAATAAAAAGATACGACAGGCAGATTATTTTATCACAGATTGGTATTGACGGTCAGCGGAAACTAAAAAATTCAAAGGTTTTAATTATCGGAGCAGGTGGATTAGGTTCACCGGTGGCATTGTATCTCACCGGAGCAGGTATAGGAACGATAGGCATTATGGACGCTGATAAAGTAAGTATTTCCAATCTTCACAGGCAGATTATACATAGTACGGAAAATATAGACATGAATAAATCTGAATCTGCAAAACTGACACTTAAGAAATTAAATGATAAAATTACTGTGAAAGCGTATCCGTATTTTCTTACGGCAGACAATACGGAAGAAATCATAAGCGGATACGATTTTATCATTGATGCAACGGATAACTTTGAAACAAAGTTTCTCATAAACGATACCTGTGTACTGTTGAAGAAACCGTTTTGTCATGGAGGGATAATACGTTTTGAAGGACAGGTAATGACGTATGTTCCGGGAGAATATCCTTGTTACAGGTGCATTTTTGAGGAAATACCGGAAAATGAAACTATTCCGAATTGCAGTCAGGCTGGTATTATCGGGGCTGTAGCCGGAATTATCGGCAGTATTCAGGCACTTGAAGCAATAAAATATATTCTGGGAATCGGAAAATTACTGACCAGTAAAATATTTATTATAGATGGTTTGTCCATGAAAACGAGAATTGCAGAATTTCCGGTAAAAAACAAAAAATGTAAAGTATGCGGTGAAAATCCTGTAATAAAAAATATACGGGATAATGCAGAACTGCAATAATCAGAAAGGTGGGTATTATGTCAGATATACAATATTCCGGTATACGTGAAAGCAAACCGGGCAGAATAAATGATTTAGGTACTACAGGAAAAGAAGTTGAAGAAAATTTCAGAAAAGGCTGTCTGAAAAGAGCGGACAGAAGTTTTGCACAGGGGCTTCAATGTCAGCAGATAAACAGCATGGCAGCATTGATGTCACTGGAAGATTCTGTATTTATTTCACATTCTCCGCAAGGATGTGTAGGCTGTTCAATAATGGCTGTCGATATGTACCGTGTAGGTCAGGCACACAGAGGAATTAAAAATATTAAAAATCCAAGAGTTATTGTAACAAATATTGACCAGAAAAGCGTTGTATTCGGTGGAGAACAGAAACTTCGTGATTCCGTAAAAAAAGCGGTAGAACGTTATAATCCGAAAATGGCATTTATTTATGCTTCATGTGCGTCGGGAATTATCGGAGATGACATTGATGCTATTGCAGGAGATTTACAGCAGGAATATCCTGATACGCTTATGATACCGATTCACTGTGAGGGATTCAAATCCAAGATATGTGCCTCCGGATTTGATGCGGCATTTCTTGCAATAAACAAATATATTCTCAGAAAAGAACGTGTTCCGAAAGAACAGGGACTTATTAATTTATTTGCTCCTACAACAGTAAGCTATGCAGACCAGAAAGAAATGGAACGTATGCTTTCACTGATAGGCGGAAAAGTAAATTATATTCCGTTTTATAGTTCATTGGAGAAAATCAGAAAAATCCCCTCCGCACAGGCATCAACTTCTATCTGTAAAGTTTTTGCCGACGAGTTTATGAAAACCCTTTGGGAAGATTACGAAATTCCTTATTCTCATACAGTTATGCCTATCGGCATACGTAACACTGATAAATGGTATCGTGGCATTGCAAAGGTAATCGGCAAGGAAAAGGAAGCAGAAGAAATCATTGCAAGAGAACATGAACGCATTGAACCTCTGGTAGCTGAACTGAAAGAACGTCTGAAAGGAAAACGAGTATTTATCTGCGGAGGTACAGGTCGTTCATTTGCAGCGGCAGCCCTGATTGATGATTTCGGAATGGAACTTGTCGGGCTTGAAACGCCTACTTATGACGAAGATGCACAGACTGATATTGAATATCTGAACGGAATACACGAAAATTTTGTTGTGGATATTGCAAATATGCAACCTTTTGAGCAGGCGAATCTTATTAATAAACTAAAGCCTGATGCGTTTATCGGAGTACCGGAATGGGCGGCAAAGTCAGGTATTCCTACTACTCACGTACTTGACGGAAAACGTCCGACAATGGGATATGACGGACTATTATTTTTAGGAAACAAAATCGCAGACCAGCTTCAGAATCCCGGATTTAATGTGAAACTTGCACAACACGTCAGATTACCGTATAAAGATTCGTGGTATCAGGAAAACGCTTTCAAATACATCAGAGGAGGTAACTGAAATGTCACAGATAATGGAAAATCCAAGAGGCGGTTGTGTTCTTGCCGGAATCAATTCAGTTCTGGGAGCAATCAACAGAGTCTGTCCGATTCTGCATTCAGGACCAGGTTGCTGTATGCAGACAACGGCAGCTGAACAGGGACAATCAGGGCATAAGTCATCATGTTTTGTCAGCGGTGTGTCGCTTCCGTCGAGTAATATGCTGGAAAAAGAAGTTGTATTTGGTGGAACGGAAAAACTGCGTACAACAATTCAGGGAGCAATAGACATCATAGATGCAGATGCTTATTTTATTCTCACAGGCTGTACGGCAGGAATTATCGGAGATGATATTGTAAGTATAACGCAGGAAT
>JAAVHK010000050.1 GCA_014799765.1 Ruminococcus sp. | reverse complement strand
TTTTTAGAATATGAAATTGTAGCCTGTGGTATCATAGGCATTAAAAATATAATCAATGCTGTGAATCCTGCCATTTTCTATGATTACTTCCGCAACGTCGAAACGTGGCTGAAGTACGTCGGGATTCTTACAGCAATAATCAAAAGCAGTTTTTATTATATGACCCTGTTTACGTTTGTTTACAGCCTCCAATCCGGAAATGAGACTGTCCGGTTTTCTTGACTTCACTTCAACGAATGCCGTGTATTCGTCATTTTCAGCGATTATGTCAATTTCACCGCCTTTTATCCTGTAGTTACGGACTTTTATTCTATAACCCATTTTTTCAAGATATACACATACAGCGTCTTCACCGGCTCTGCCGGTTTCATGATTCGTCATTTTTCAAGCCGGAAACTTTTCCGGTGGACTTCCGAAGCACCGAATTTTTTCAGCATTTCATAGTGAAGTTTCGTCGGATAGCCGTTGTGCTGTTCAAAATGATATTCCGGATATTTCAAAGCTAAATCTTTCATATAGCGGTCACGTGCAACTTTCGCCAGTATCGACGCCGACGCAATAGAAGCTGATGTTGCATCACCCTTTACAACTGAAATACATTTACAGTCAATATCGGGCGTTCTGTTGCCGTCAACAAGTGCGAGGTCAGGTTTTATGCCGAGACCTTCGACAGCTCTTTTCATTGCAAGCATAGTCGCCTGTAAAATATTCAGTCTGTCTATTTCCTCAACAGTTGCCGTCGCTATACAATAAGATACCGCTTTTTCCTTTATTTCGTCGAAAAGTTTTTCACGTCTTTTTTCAGATACTTTCTTGCTGTCGTTGAGATAGTCAATAAAAACGCTGTCATTAAGTATCACGGCAGTAGCGTAAACGTCACCGGCAAGAGGACCTCTGCCAGCCTCGTCGACACCGCATATTACCGGAAAATCTTTTCTTAATTCTGTATCATATTCAAAAAGTTCTTTATGAAGAATTATCCGTGCCATGATTCAGAACCTCATTTTTTATCGAACAAGCCAGGAAGAGAGCTTGAAACTTCTACAATTGAACCATTATTCA
This sequence comes from Ruminococcus sp., assembly GCA_014799765.1. GTDB lineage: Bacteria > Bacillota > Clostridia > Oscillospirales > Ruminococcaceae > Ruminococcus. Next base: position 4,860 of record JAAVHK010000050.1, on the reverse strand, counting down.
TAAGTTCTTCCTTGTTATCCTCTATATGCTGATTGACTTCTTCGACACTCGCACCGCTGACAACTGCAACATCTTCACTTGTAAAGTAATCGTGTTCGTTGAAACGCTTCGCCAGTGCGAGACGTAAGCCTATAACAGAGGCTTCTTCACTTTTATACAGCGGAAGTCCCATATTGAAAAGATTTATACAATCTCTCATATCAACGCCGTGTTTAGCGTATTTTCCGGCTATATCTTCGAGTTTTTTTCTTGTTTCATTTTTCATGCTGTTTCACCTCCGGCAATTCAAGTGTTATCCGTCCGAGTTTTGCACTCCGGAATTCGTCTATAACAGTTATAGCGGTTCTTTCGGTATTCACTTCACCGCCTGAAACAATCATACCACGTTTTTTCCCGATTTTTATGAGCAGGTCAGGACCCGTTTCATTTCCGGAATACTCTATCTTATAGCGTTCCTTAAGCGATTCCGAATAATTTTCTTTCAGGAAAATCAGTAACTTCATTGCAAGTGTTTCAATGTCAAGAATATCGTCACTCACAGCACCGGTAAACGCTAATTTTATCGCTATGGACTGGTCTTCAAATTTAGGTGCTAAAACCCCTGGCATATCGAGTAATTCTGTATTATTCCCTAATTTTACCCACTGTTTTATACGTGTAACACCTGGTCTGTCCTCTACTTTCGCACGCTTTGCACCGGCTAATTTATTTATCAGCGAGGACTTTCCCACATTCGGAATACCTACTATCATAAGCCTTACAGGTGTTCCGGACATACCATTTTTTTCACGTTTTTCAAGTAATTCCTTAAGGACTTTGCTTTTTACCGTCGGAACAAACGATTTCAGACCCTTTCCGGATTTACAGTCAACCGCAAGAGCGGTAATGTTTTTATTATTAAAATAATTTATCCACTTCTGAGTAGCTTTATCGTCAGCGAGGTCGCATTTATTCAGAATTACCATACGTGGCTTACCGTTTACAAGTCTGTCCATTTCGGGATTACGACTGCTTAAAGGTATACGGGCGTCAACTATCTCAACAACGGCATCTACGAGTTTCAGGTTTGACATTATAGCACGTCTTGTCTTAGCCATATGCCCCGGAAACCATTGTATATTTTTCATGTCGATATTATCCATTACAGTACCTCCTTATTCAACAAAACCGAAACGTTCACGGGGTGAAAATCTTAATAAAACCTTGCCGGTTATATTCCCGACTGCTACAAAACCTATTTCACCTGACCGGCTGTCCTTTGAAACCTGTCTGTTATCGCCCATCACGAAAACATATCCCTCAGGAACTTCTACCGGATATTGTCCGGTAAAAGCACCCTCGTCCATATGTGTGAGACCGGTTATATAATTTTCGTCCAGCATAACGCCGTCAACGTAAACCGCACCTCTGTCAAAATCAATGTCAATGGTCTGACCGCCGGTAGCTATAACCCTTTTCACAAGCGATTTACGGAGACCTTTTTTTATTTCAGGATTTCCATTTTCGTCAAGTGTGACGGCATCACCGGCATATATTATTACTATATCACCCTGTTCCAGTGAACCGTAATAAGCCGTTGTTATGAGTTTATCACCGGATATAAGGGTATTCTGCATTGAATCGCCTTTTACAGTAGCAATGTGAAAAATATAAGTGAAAGTAAGTACCGCCATAAAAAATGTAATGATAAGCATTTCAAACAATTTTATAAATTCGTCGAAAATAAACCAGATTATTTTTTTACATTTCTTCATTACTGTTATGCTTATAGGAATCGCCGAGGTATTTGAATGAACTTACAGGAGCGTAACGCAACATAGCTTTTCCGTAAATCTGACTTTTCTTTATAAGTCCTATGTCAGAATTACGGCTGTCTGAAGAGCCGTTTCGATTATCGCCCATGCAGAAATAATATCCCTCCGGAACTGTTATAGGATAATTAAAACTAACACCACTGTTATTTGTGAGTTCCTTTATGTATGGTTCGTCAAGGACTTTGCCGTCAACTATAACTTCCTTTGTATCGGAATTTATTTCAATAGTCTGCCCGCCTGTAGCGATTACACGTTTTATTATGCATTCCTTGAGACCTGAGCCGTCAATATTTTTTTCAACAATATTGTTGTCTTCGTCAAGAAGATATGCCATGTCATTATTTATAACGACTATATCGCCATACGAAAGACTACCATATACAGTAGTCATGAATATTCTGTCGCCGTCCTGAAGAGTGTTTGTCATTGAAGTACCGACTACATTTACAGGGTGCAGAATATATGTGAAAATCATTATGATAACGAAAACTGTTATAAAGGTACTTTCGGCGATTTCAATGAAATCTGCAAGGAAATTTTTATTCTGTTTTTCTTCCGGTTCAGTATTTCCGGATTCTGTATTTTCCACAATATTTTCTTCCATAGTGACACCTCATAACATAATATTAGCAAAAAAGGGACCTGCAGTCCCTTACGGATTCAGACGGGACAGGCAGAATGAACTGCCTGAACCCAGTCATCAGCCTCTTAGCGAATCTGTTCCTTGACCTTAGCAGCCTTGCCGACTCTGTCTCTGAGGTAGTAGAGTTTAGCTCTGCGGACTTTACCGTATCTTACAACCTCTACCTTGTCGACAGCCGGTGAATGAACAGGGAAAACCCTTTCGATACCGCAACCGTGTGAAACACGTCTTACGGTGAAAGTTTCGCTGATACCGCCGTGTTTTTTGGCGATAACAGTTCCCTCGAAGACCTGAATACGACTTTTTTCGCCTTCCTTAATCTGTACGTGTACCTTGACAGTATCACCTACATTAAATTCAGGCACGTTTTCTTTCATGCTTGACTGACTGATTAACTTGAGTGCATCCATTTTTTATTCCTCCTAAAATTTCCGGACATTCTTGCTCAGTTACAGAGGACTGTCCGGTTAATGTCTTACGGCATTAACTCTCGTCAGTGCAAATCGCAACGAAAAACACCGACGGATTTCAAATGCTTTTATATCATATCATACTTTTCAGAAAAATGCAAGTGTTTTTTACAAAAAATTTTGAATATTTTTTCAGAAAATTTCTTTATATCCGATTTCAACAGTTTCTGAATATATATGTATAATATTCTTGTTATTTCTGATAAATAATTAAAATAATTATGAAAAATTTTCATTATCCGCACATAAAATGCCGGTACGCCTTATATCAGTCACTTCAAACGGTATTTCAGTGAAATCTTTCAATGCCGTAAAGAACAATGCCGGATTATAATTAGTTTGCGTACCTGCCGGAAGTCTCATTGACATATTATACATACCTGCTCCGGTACTTCCGGAAACAACTTCTATGAACGGTCTTATATTTACGGTCTGTATACCCTTTTTGGTTTTCTTCTCGACTAAAATTTCTTTACTGTCCAGAAGTCTTTCTACGTCGGCGACGAGACCGGTTATATTTTCTGATTTCAGTGAAAAATTGTACTCCGCTTTCGTGATAGCCGTAATTTTAAGTTTCGGTTCTGTTACCGATATAATCTTCATACCGTATGGCATTACGGCGTTGAGACGGTCACGGACTTCTTCAAACGGAATTTCTTCATTCAGATTGAAGTCAAGTATTTCGCAACTGCTCTCATATCCTAACGAAAGTGCCAGTGCAAACGAAAAATATGGGTGCGAGTGGAAACCCTCTGTATACCATATAGGCAAGCCTGACCGGCGGAACGTCCGGAGCATACAGCGATTCAAATCGAGGTGTGATATGTATTTTGCACGGTCTTTTTTTTCAAAAACTGCTCTTAACTTAATCAAAACACTTACCCCCTATCTCCTTATTTACTCCGCAACCGGAACACTTCAGCCGACAATGTGGTGTAGTCGTAAATTCGTGTGCTTTCTTATTCTCACGGATAAAAAATTCCTTTGATACATAATAGTCAAGATGTTCCCACGGTAAAATCTCGTCATACGGAATCTTTCTGTTCGCATAGAATGACATATCAATGTCACAATCTGCGAAAGCCTCAGCCCACTTATCAAAACGGAAGTATTCTCCCCAACTGTCGAATTTACAGCCCTTTTTCCATGCGGTATATATGACATCACATAAACGTCTGTCACCTTTGGCGAGAACAGCTTCTAAAATACTTACGTTTGCATCATGATAGCTTACTTTAACTCTTTTTCTGTTGACGGAATCGAGAAGAAGTTTCTGTTTATGTTCAATCATTTCCCGATTGTCCTGTGCTTCAAACTCAAACGGCGTGAACGGTTTCGGAACAAATGTAGCACAACTTATTGAAATCTGTACTCCCCTACCTTTAGGCTTATCCGGCAGACTATAGTATAAATCTATTATCCGTTGCGACAGTTCGGCGATTCCTTTTATATCCTCGTCTGTTTCGGTAGGAAGTCCCATCATGAAATACAGTTTTACCGCAGAATATCCGCCCTCAAAGGCTATCCGACAAGTGTTCATGATTTCTTCTTCGGTTACGTTCTTATTTATAGCGTCACGGAGACGTTGTGTACTTGCTTCCGGTGCAAAAGTAAGCCCTGATTTACGTACTCTCTTTATCTTTTCAAGCAGTTCTTCCGAAAAATTATCCACACGTAACGACGGTAACGACAATGTTATTTTTTCGTCAGCGGTGTACTCTATCAGTTCCGACAGTATCGGCGATATTTCTGAATGGTCACTCGTACTTAGTGATGCAAGTGACACCTCATCATAACCGGTATTTTCACATAAACATCTTGTCTGATTTACTACAGTACCGGATTTCTTTTCACGGAAAGGTCTGTAAATGAATCCTGCCTGACAGAATCGGCAACCACGCAGACAACCTCTTAAAACTTCCACTGAAACACG
>JAAVHK010000049.1 GCA_014799765.1 Ruminococcus sp. | reverse complement strand
TTAAGCAGCGACTGAAGATTCAGCATAAAACTGACTGCGTTTAACAGCCGGAGGCATACCTCCATTTGCGGAACAGATATGTCGATTGTTCCGATAGCTCATATAATAACGCCAGATTTTTGTTTTGAGTTCTTCAACAGTGTAGTTTTCAGGCTTATCTTTCCGTGAATAAAATACTTCCACTTTCATTCTCGCCCACATACTCTCGCATCGGGCATGGTCATGACATCTTCCACCGGCACTGTTCATGCTCTGTTTCAGACCATACATGGCTATTTTACGCCTGTATTCGTCACTTGTGTACTGACTTCCACGGTCGGAATGAATTATTGCCCCTTTGAGTTCCGGGCGAAAAAAGCCGATGCTTCCTCCAGAAATTCATTCAGTTCTTCAAACTCTTTTATTCTTTTTTCAAGTTCTTTGTTTTTCCTCCTGCAATTGCTGTTCCAGATTCAGCACTTCGCCTGGACTTCTGCTTCCACTTCCTGTATCTGTTTATTCGTTTCTTGCCTTCCTGACCCAGCCTCCCAATGTTCCTTCCGGTATGCCCAGTTCTTCTGCACGTTTTGTTCCTGTCTCCCTGGCAAGCTTTACTGCCTCCACCTTGAATTTTTCATCATACTTTCTTCCTGTTCCCATTTTTGACACTCTCCTTTATTTTTATTGTACTTTGATTGTTTGGGTTGTGTCAAGTTTTATTGTAACATATCATTCATTTTCCCCGGACAAAATGTCGAACAGAAAAAATCTACTGAAACAGAAAATTTGTGCGCAATGCGAATAAACAAACAGGCTGAAAGTGTTGTATAATGTTATTCGGAAGGTGAAGCTATGGGAGCGAAAAATCTGAAAATGCATGTAGTAAAAACGGGCTGTCAATGGAGAATACTGCCACATGATTATCCTCCGTATTCAACAGTTTATAATTTTTACAGCTGTACGAAACAGAAAGGAACATGGAAAAAGTTATGAAGTTTCTTGTAAATGAGACACACATAAAAGTAGGAAAAAATGCAGAGCCGAGCTGTGCATTAATCGATTCGCAGAGTGTAAAAACAGCATACCGCGATACAACAGTTACATTTTCTGAAAACCGGAAAAAACAGATACATGAAACAGATTTACGATAAAATCAAAGAAGATTTCCGGTTGAAAACAGAACCCGATTTCAGAAAATTGATACAGTTCAGACTTACAGCCGAGTTCGGAAAAAACAAAAATGATAAACTCTATGCCATCCGGACAGATAAAAAATGGCAATGGTTCAGCAGGCTTTATCACACTGTCTTCACTGACGATTATCAGATTTACATCATGAGTATGGATAAATTTCTGACGAAAAATTCTACTATAGTTGAACCTTCATACAAATTTATCGATTCTGAACTTGTCGAAAATGCGGTAATATTTATTGATGAATTTGATTACGTCAAGGAAACTATACTGAATAATATCATAAAAAACGGTCTTGACAACAGAACTGATTTTATTGAAATGTTCCGTTCTGTTTACTCCGCAATGAATACAAATGTTCTTCCGTAGGTCTATATCAGACACGCAGACAAAAACAGAAAATACAATAAAACTTTAAGGCGGATTTTTAATGATATGATAAAAAAAACAGAAGAAATATACAGTAAATATGCAGTATATTTTAACTACCGCACCGCTGATAATCCGGAAAATACAGGAAAAAACTTCATGTTTCAGGACTATCAGTTTTATTACATGATTGACGGAAATTATAATATAAATTCGCTCATAGGCGAAGTAATGGGATTTATAAACTGGTTTCAGGGAACTATATGTATTCTTGCGGTAAACTACAAGCAAATCAAAGACAAACAGTACAAAAAAGACAAAAAATATATTGAATTTACATTTGAACAGGCAGTCCGGAGCGTTGTTTCTGAATTTCAGCTTGACAATAATTATAAAAAATATCTTGTATCACAGATTCTGTCAGTTTATTACAAACATAAAAATGAACATTTTTCCGATACGATATTTGACAGAAGCGTATATGAAAAAAATTTCCGGTATTATTTTTTTGAAGATAATTTTTCACACGATATGCAGACTAAAATAATAATGCAGTCGTTTAATGATACTCCTGAAAAAATCCTGCTCCGGATTTGTGAAAAAGCGAAAGTAATAGGTATGTCCGCAACTGCCACTGTTCCGACAGTAATCGGCAATTTTGACCTTGAATACCTTGAAAACAAAATGGGCAGTAATTATCATACTGTTTCCGGCGAGGATTTTTCAAGACTTAGTAAAGAGTTTACGGAATCGCAGTCGGGATATGACAATATAAAGATTCATTCCGAACTGATAGGCACTTCCGGTTATTCCGTTGAAACATGGGAAAATATTATCAGTGATAGTGTAAAATGATAATAAGCTTGATAAAAATTTACTGTATGAAATTTTCAGTTACATAAAGAAAGATTTCCCTGACGTCGACCGTGTGGTAACAATTCTTACAGGTGAAAATTATGAAAGTCATAAGGCGGATATTCTCAGAAGACTTGCAGATGGTGAAAAAATTTTTGTAATATCTACTTATAAGACTATCGGAGAAGGTCAGAATATGCAGTATCAGATTCCGGAAATTTTAAAAGATAAATTAATTCATTCAAACAGTTTCGCATCAAGAGGTGAAAAGGATTTTGATGCAGTATATCTTGAAAAACCTACTAACCTGATTGTAAATATAACTGACGATTTGACAGAAAAAAATCTGATAAAATACATATTTCAAATGGAATTTTTACAGGAAAATTACGAAATTTCAACAGATACTACATGGAATAAAATAAAAAATGCTTTTATAAGTTATTTTACAAATAAGAAATATTATAACGATAAAGTAACACTATCTGTACTTGAAAGCATAAAATTATACGCAACTACAGTTATTATTCAGGCGATAGGATGCATATGCCGTACTAATATGAAAAACGAAAATATTTACATTTTCGCTGATAGCAGTCTGACGGATATAACAAAATACAGAATATTTAATTTTGAATTTGTATCCTTATGCGACAGAATAAGAGAACTTAAGAAAAATTATTCCGTACCGGACAGACTTACAATAAAGGCTGATACCGTTTCAATTATGGCAAGCCGTCATATTGACACTATGCTTGATAACGCATGGACGGATAAAACCATGTATTTCTGGAAAACTCTGCGTGATTTTGTAATGAAATATCCCACAATATCCGGACAGGAAAAAGATACCCTTATGATACGTGACAATTATTTTATTCAGTTACCTGCTCCCAATGCCAAATATTACTATTCGCAAAGTGACGACTTCAGAAAAATAAGTGTTTCATTCACTCCGGAGCAGGATTACAGTATAGCAGACGAAGCAAAGACAAGACTGAATATTTTCATGAAATGGGAAGCACTCCGGAAATATTTTACCAGAAACGGTTACGCTACGGAATTTAAACCGGCTGAATATATTATGTCGCCTGCCGTATGGAATAACATATATAAAGGTGCGTTGGGCGAGGCAGTCGGAAAATTCTGGTTTTCTGAAATTCTTGACATCAATCTTGAAGAACTTGATAATCCGGAAATATTCGAGACTTTTGATTTCAGAATCCCCGAGAAACAGATATTTATTGACTTTAAAAACTGGTCTGAAAATTATGATACCGATTTACAGGAAACTCTTGATAAAATATACTTAAAATCTGAAAAATGCGATTTAAAAGTTGCAATTATAGCTAATGTGATAGCCGGAAAAAAGTATGCGACAAAAAAATACGAAAAAAACGGCAGAAAAATAATTGTCATACCGTCGTTACTCCGATATGTTGATAATGAAATAACGGTCAATGAAGAAGCAATATATGAAATAAGGAGATGTTCAGATGAGTACACCGATTAAAACAAATCAGATTGTTTACGAAAAAATAAATTACAGTAATTTTAATAAAAAATATGATGTTTTTGTAGTAAAAACAAAGGAAAAACACTTCCGGACAGGTGCGTATATAATTGATGCACCTGTTCTCGACAAAAATGTATGTGCGGTTCAGTTTGAAACAGGAAACAGATTTTATATCATGATGTACAGAAATCCGGATAATAAACGCCGTCTGCATGATGCCGTTTCCGGTGCTGAAGGTGCGGAATTTATAACTGTCAGTCGCATAACAAGTTCTGAACTTGATGACCGTATAATTTTACAGCTACTGCTTAACAGTCTTGCAAGCGTTGAAAATTCTGAAATCAGTTTCAATAACATAACGGGGCATTTCTACTGTTTCCGCAAAGACTGGATAAATAAAAGTAAGAAAGACAATACGGTTTTTCAGATAAAATGCCTTGAAATCGGCATATCACCGGATTACAGGCTTCAATTTGATGTCAGGACTTTTACTTCTGTACGCCTGAAAAATAAAATCAAATTCGATAAGAAAAAATTCAGCGAATATCCGCAGTATGTGATGTCTGCCCACAAGACATTGAGGCGTAAACTTGAAACAGATACCGATATACCATTTATCATGCGACAGAAAGACGGCGAAAGAAATAATATTGATTTTATGGATTTCCGGAATATCAAGGTTTTTGAAAAAAGCAAAATTGGTGTTGTCTCTGCGGTATTGCTTAAATTCAATGAAAAATTTTCGGATATAACAAAAATTGATTTCAGGAGTATTTCCGATTATAACCCTGTAACCTGTATGAGACATGACAGAGAACCAGATATAAAATTTATCAATAAAAAATTACAGTCGCAGAAAATTTACATAGTCGATAAAATAAATGATGAATATTCAACGGAATTTTGTACGAGATTAAAGGAAATGCTTTTCAAAGAATACAATATACAGGCGGAAATCAGAAAAAGAATAGTAAAAAACGGTCTGAATCTGTGCTTTATTCATAATGCGGAATATTATACCGAAAACAATCAGAAAGACCCACACAAACAGATATATTACTTTTTTATGACTGTCAGACCCGACGGAACATTTGAATTTGATAAACCGGAATTTACTATGTTTGAAGAAAGCAGATACAGTGAATGTATTAAAATCTTTGAAGATAATCCGGAAACTGTCAAGGGCGTTATCCGTGACGGATACGGAAATATAAATATCATAAGAGATACCCATCTGGTGACGATGCCGGAAATTTTCAGAATACATCAGGAACTGGAAAACGATAATACCGCCATAAAAAACGAATTAAAGAGAGAAGAATTATTCCCGTCGGTAATTAATATAAAACAGTTTCGTCTTGATGATTCAATATATTATTTTGCCGGAATCGTCGGGAAAAGTCTTGACGGTATGTCAACGGCTGTAAATATACGCCGGATTGAAATATATGAAGATTCCGAAGAATTATTTTCCGGATTTAATAAAATAACTGAAAAAGCTGAGTTTTTCCCTGTGAACTCGGCATTTTTTCTTAATTATATATGTTTATCATAGTATGAAAAAATATTCTATGAATTGATAAGAGCCTGTTTTAAATCTTATTCTGAAAGATTATGTATATTAACAAAACTAAATGTTAAATTCATATCAGTTAAATTTCGGTAAATATTTTCCTTTAATAAATTGTATTATTCTTCCGTTATTTCCGTATTTTTCTGACAATCATAATATTTCAGAGCAGGGGAATAAATTGCAATATTCTTATTTTCGTATATTCTTGAAAAATATTCCGTTGAAACAATAGCATCAGCCGAATCATGATAGGCAAAACTGCTGAAAGTATCAGAGTTATACATCACACCGCTTTTATACTTATTATTCCGAAATACTCCATACTGTGTGTATTTTTATTGCAGTACAGTTTCAATCCGGAAAATAATGTAAACCTGTTATATTTATTTCAGAAATTTTATCATCAACAATCTTATAAAATTTAAGATAAGTAAACATACCAGAACCACCGGTATTTTCAGTTATAAGTTCAGGTTCGCCGTCAAAATCAATATCTAAAAAACCTGCACGTATATTATCTGAAAATAAGCAGATTCGCTCTATAATATGAAATGAACGTTTTTTTATGGACGAATACGAAAAAAAGAATTAGTCAGGAAGATAAAATCAGTATTATTGACTTTTTTTGTAAAATATGATACAATTTAATAGCAGTTCTTCGAAACCTGCTCCTGTCTATCAGGTTTGTAACAGTCTGAAAGGGGGGGTCTTTATTATATGACTATACAGAAAACCTGATACAGATAAAAATTTCAATGAAAGGAGATTATTGTGAAAACAAAAAATTTTTTAATTACATTGATATCTGTTCTGATTTCTTTATCATTCATGATGTTCTGTCCGACAGATAACAGTTATCATACCGGAATTATACAGTCCTACGCCACCGAAGGCAGACTTTATAACCAGTATGACCCAAAGTGGAAAAACGTTAAATTCACTAAATATTCAAATTATGCTAACGATATGTATACATCAGGTTGTGGAATATTTTCTTTCTGTAATGCTATATACGCTCTGAACGGCAATATCCCCGACGCTGTGGAAATCGCGTCATGGGCGGTGAATAATGGTTCTTATCAGCCTGGTAATGGTGGTACTTACCGTCATCCGTTTTATAAGGCAGTCCAGTCGGCATATGGTGAAAGATTCGGGTTTAAAGTCGATGGTGAATATTACGGTAAGGTA
>JAAVHK010000048.1 GCA_014799765.1 Ruminococcus sp. | reverse complement strand
GCCGGACACCATCGGGAAAGGCACACGGTGCTAAAATTTCACTGCCGTTTCCGTCGGTGGGTGCGACTGAAAATATTATCCTCTGTGCCGTAACCGCTGACGGTGAAACAATCATAAACAATTCCGCACGTGAACCTGAAATCTGTGATTTATGCGGATTTCTGAGGGCTTGCGGTGCGGACATTTCCGGCGACGGTGAAAGCCGTATCGTCATAAGAGGAAAAAATAAACTTCATGGCTGTGAATATCAGATAATGCCTGACAGAATAGCCGGTGCAACGTATCTCGCCATGACCGCCGGTACCGGTGGTGAAATTGTACTTACAAATGCCTGTGTGGCTGAAACAGAACCTTTTATATCAGTCCTTGAACAGACAGGTTGTACCATAACCACACATAAAGACAGAATATATCTCCGGAGCGGTTCACGGCTGAAGGCAATAAAAAGCAGGATACGCACAATGCCACACCCTGGCTTCCCGACAGATGCACAGGCGGTTTTAATGTCGGCACTTGTCACCGCCGACGGTGTAAGCGTTTTTGAAGAAAATATTTTTGACTGCCGGTACAGGCATACAGACGCTCTTGTTAAAATGGGTGCGGATATTCAGGTACTCGGCAAGGTAGCAGTTATAAAGGGTGTCGCCGGATTACATGGTGCTAACATTGAAGCAACAGATTTAAGAGGCGGTGCTGCTATGGTTAATGCCGGACTGTCAGCGGAGGGTACTTCTGAAATATCCGGAATACATCATATAGACAGAGGTTATGAAAAAATAGAAGATGTTGTCAGACTTCTCGGCGGTGATATACGCAGGGTCTGATACTATGGAGATAATATGAAAGATGTTGAGAAAACTAACATTGACCGTGGAAACAGCGGAAAACGTATGCGACGCAGACGGCGGAATATGAATATATATATCGCCGTTGTGCTTGCAATTGCACTTGTTACATTCATGACTATGAGTTATACGTTTTTGTTTAATATACAGAATATGGTTGTTATTGTGCTTTCGGGTGAAGACAGCAATTCTATAGAAGAAAAAGACCGGAAAGGTAATGAAGTTGCAGAGGCTTCCGGCATAAAGATAGGCGATAATCTTTTACGTATCAATACCGAAAAAAGTGCGGAAAATATACTTGAAAAAGTACTTTTTGTTGAAAAAGCTGAAGTAAAACGGAGTTTTCCGTCAACCCTTGAAATAAAAGTTGATTATTGTGTGCCGTCTTTCAATGTTGAGTATAACGGCGGAGTACTTGTTGTAAGCAAGTTAGGCAAGATACTTGAAAAAAACAATTTTATTACAGACGGTCTGCCGACTATATCGGGAATAAACCCTGTTACTGTTGAAGAGGGTCAACAGCTTTACGTAGAAGACGAACATAAAAATACGGCTCTCACGGAGCTTATGGCGAGTGTTTCCGGAGACAGCGGAATTTCCGGAATAAATATAAGCGACGAATTTTCAATAGTCATAAATTACAGTAACGGTACTGTATTTAAAATGGGCAACTGGAATGATGCCGAATATAAACTCACTTTAGCTGATACTGTCATGCGGGACGGCTCTATAAACGGAAAAAAAGGTTATCTCACTATGGTGGGTTCAAATCAGTGTACTTTCCGGACAAGCAATGACCCTGCCGGTCTTGCCGGAAGTGAACAGCAGTTCCCTACCGATTCGGAGGGAAATACTATAATTCCGGAAATAAAAGAAGAAATAAATCCGGAGCAGGAAGCTATTTTCAGCGAGTTCAATTCAAGGGCAAACGAAAACAATACCACAGAATACGGTGATAATACATACGACTACACCGGAGACGACTATAATTATAACTATGATTATAACTATAATTATGATTACTCTGACGACGGATTCAACTGGGCGAATGACGGCTGGTAATGTTAAAATATACAAATTATTTTGAAAAAATAACTGTTTTATTGTCGGATTTACTGAAAATAAAAAATCTTTTTCGGGGACTTGCAAAAAAGATAATATTATGGTAAAATAATAATTGTATTAGTGTGTAATCCGTCTTGATATAAAATTCAGGATAAGCAATAGGAGGAGTTTAAATGTCAGATTTCAATTACGAGGAAACACTTGAACCCGATGTAAACATCAAAGTAATAGGTGTAGGCGGTGGCGGTGGAAACGCTGTCAACTGTATGGTTGATTCGGGTGTCAATAATATAGAATACATTGCAATCAATACCGACGCCAAGGCACTTAATAAGTCAAAAGCTACTACAAGAATACCTATCGGTGCAAAACTTACCAAGGGCAGAGGTGCAGGAAATAAACCTGAAATCGGTCAGCGGAGTGCCGAAGAAAACCGTGACGAAATAGAAACTCACCTTAAAGGTGCAGACATGATTTTCATTACTGCCGGTATGGGTGGCGGTACTGGTACGGGTGCAGCTCCTGTTGTTGCTAAAATCGCCAAGGAAATGGATATACTTACAGTCGCCGTTGTTACAAAACCGTTCCTCTTTGAAAGAGAACAGAAAATGGCTCAGGCTGAAAGGGGTATCGCTGAACTTAAAAAATATGTCGATTCACTTATAGTTATTCCTAATGAAAAACTTCTTGTCGGTCTCGATAAACCGCTTACTATGTTGCAGTCTTTCGCACTTTCTGATGACGTTCTCAAAACAGGTGTAAAGAGTATTTCTGACCTTATTGTTGAAGAAGGTTACATAAACCTCGACTTCGCAGACGTTTCAACTATCATGAAGGGTGCAGGTTATGCACATATGGCTATCGGTCACGGTTCAGGAAAGGATAAGGCTCGTGATGCTGCTATGTCCGTTATTTCCAGCCCGCTCCTTGAAACTTCAATTTCCGGTGCTAAACGACTTCTCATAAATATAGCTATGTCAGAAGATATTCTTTCTTCTGATGTAGATGCGGCAACCAAAATGATTACCGATACCGCCGCTGAGGGTGTTGAATTTATTTTCGGTACAGCTTTCAAGGAAGATATGCAGGACGAAATGTCTATAACCGTTATCGCCGCAGGTTTTGACGGTCTTGATGGTGACGACGTTGTTGAAGAAGAAGAAGTTCCGGAAGAACCTGCAAAGCCGTTACAGCAGGCACAACCACATTCCGCACCAGTTCCGCCACCACCTGTCCCGAAAGAAAACGTTATGCAATATAACAATCCGTTAATTGACGGTCTCGGTATGGGCGGAAATGCTCAGAAGTCAAACGGCGGTGACGATATGGACATAGGCGAGATTTTAAAAATGCTCGGTAGCTGATTTATTTAAAGCAGTCTCTTTTTTCAGGGACTGCTTTTTTTATCTTATGGGTAAATTGCACTAAAATCAACAGAAATTTTGTACATTAAAATAATTGAATTATTCTGGAAGATGTGTTATAATCTATATAATGGTATTATGTTGCAGGCTGTAAGAAATCTGTGATATTTAACGGGATTTTTAAAATTGATTTACTGTTTTTACAGACAGAATATTATTTACCGTCTTATCGGCGGAGAACGGAGAGTTAATTACTATGAGCGATGCCACTGTGTTGAGAACTACCAAGCTTGGTAACGGATACGTGAAAGAAGATGTTATTCAGTATCTCGCCGAACTTAATGAACAAAAAAAAGCACTTCAGGACGAAATCGAAACACTTAAAAAAAATACTTCCAATTCAAACGAAAATGAAGTGAGAGATTACAAAAACAGAATTGAAGGTCTTCAGGAAAAGCTGAATAAAGCTAACAATGAACTCAGAAATACCAGAAAGGAACTCGATAACGCTAAGGCTACTATTTCCAGACTTCAGGCTGGTAAACCCGTTCCGGCTGGTGCAGTTGCTCCGGTAAATACAGCTGAACTCGATAACGCTAAAAAAGAAATCGAGAACCTTAAAAATCAGCTTAAAACAGCTCAGGCAATCGCACAGAATGCCGTAGCAAAACCGGTTGCAAACAATAATGACGCCGAACTTACAAAACTTAAACAGGATTTGGCGAAAATGTCCAATGAACTCGCTGTACGTACAAAGGCTGTTGACGAAAAAACCAAGGAATCAGCTTCAAAAGATGCTAAAATGGCACAGCTTGTCAAGGCAAATGCCGAAACACTCGCCAAGAAAGATTCTGAAATTAACAGCATAAAAGACGAACTCGCTAAGAAAGATTCCGAAATCAACAGCATAAAAAATGAACTCGTCAAAAAAGACAAGGAAATTGAAGAACTCAATAATAAAACTATGGCAAGTACACCATCCGGAATACTCGCACAGGCACAGATGCTCGCCGATACTATCACTAAATCCGCTCAGGAAGAAGCCGACAAACTTAAAGGCGGTATTCAGGACGAAATCGACAGGCTTACGAAAGACGCAAGGGAAGAAGCTCAGAAACTTAAAAGTGATGCCAAAGCGGAAGCCGATAAACTCATCAGTGATGCCAAGGCAGAAGCTGATAAAACTGTTTCTTCTGCTAATTCTACCGCTGAATCATGCATAAATGACGCCAACAAAAAAGCCAAGACTACTATCGAAGAAGCCAACGCACACGCCGATACGGTAAATAAGATGTCCGCTGATATACGTAAGTCACTGATTAGTGAAATAGATAGTCTTTCAGCTAAATTCAGTGAAATAAGCAAGCGTTTCGATGAGGCTAAAAATACTGTAAGTGATGCCCGTAAGTCAGTTGATACAAACGCCACACAGGATATCAAGAAAATGGACGTTCCGGAAGTAAGTATGGAAGACGTTAAGAAAAATGCAGAAAATATAAAAATTCCTGCTCCCACACCGTCACCTGCTCCAGTACCGGAAAAAACAACTGCTCCTCCACCGGTAAAAGCAATAACACCTGCTCCGGCAAAGGCAATCGCTCCTGCACCTGTAAAAACTCCGGCTAATCCTGCTCCGGTAAAGGCAAATAATCCTGTAAAAATGAATAATTCCGTAAAACCGGTAAATAATATAAAACCGGCTTCAATTCCTGCACCTGCTCCGGTACAGCCTAAAGCACAGCCACAGCCGGTAAAGAAACCTACTCTTGCAAGCATGGACGGTTTAGACGATATTATGAAGTCTTTCAGCATAAAGCCGGAAATACCTGCTCCGGCTCCTGCACCTGTTCCGGTACAGCCTAAGCCTCAGCCGAAAAAACCGGTCATGAATTTAGGCAACGATATGGCAGACCTCCTCGCACAGATAGAGGCAGACCCGAACAACATCGGCGAATGATATATTATGCCTGAGCTATCCGGCATAGGCTTATATATATTTACGGCTTTATACCGTAAAAAAGGATTTAAGTCAGGTTATCCTAATTCTATACTGTTTGTAGTTCCCGACGTTCAGCATGAAACCAAACCTGCAACACCGCCGGACATCCGGAGTTAAGCCCACGTCTGTGGGAAGTGTGTCAAAAAAATTTTTAAGTGAGGTACTAAACCATGTACGAAGACAAGACATTAGTCTGCAA
The DNA here is from genome assembly GCA_014799765.1 of Ruminococcus sp. GTDB lineage: Bacteria > Bacillota > Clostridia > Oscillospirales > Ruminococcaceae > Ruminococcus. The sequence goes on along the minus strand of JAAVHK010000048.1, from coordinate 2,460 downwards.
GGAATGCGGTAAGGAATTTACCTTCTCGGCAGGCGAACAGGAATTTTTCGCTGAAAAAGGTTTCGTGAACGAACCAAAGAAATGCAAACCTTGCAGAGATGCAAGAAAAAACGCTGGCAGACCTGAAAGAGTTATGTATTCAGCCACCTGTGCTTCATGCGGTAAAGAGGCAAAAGTGCCTTTTGAACCCAGAGAGGGCAGAGCCGTTTATTGTAGCGACTGCTTCGCTAAAATGAACGAATCCTGATTCAATTATAAGTCCGTGGTATAGCGTTACTGCTGTACTGCGGATTTATCCATGAATTTCTTTTTATGACAATTATAAAATCAGTAACTGATGTTATAAGTAAAGAAAAATCCGGTATTTTGCTTTCGGAAAATATTTTTATATCTTTTCCGGAATGTGCCGTGAATTTTCACACTGTAAATGAGAACAGCAGTATGAATTGTATCGGCGAAAGGAATATATCCGCAAATCCGCCGTACTTTGAATTTTATACCGGCGGTAATCATATAAAGATACTCTTTGATTATAAAGGTATTTTTTCCGAATCAAAAAACAGAAAATTATTTTACGCTATGCAGAAATATATTTCTGTTTCAGGTTATAGGACGTATGATTCAGGCTGATTTGTTATAAAATTTAATATCAAATGAAAGGAAGTTTTTTTAATGCAGATTACTAAAGATACCATTATAGGTGATATTCTTGACGCTGATTTTGAAGTTGCTCCGTATTTCCTTGAAATCGGTATGCACTGTCTGGGCTGTCCGGCTTCAAGGGGCGAATCAATAGAGGAAGCGTGTGCGGTACATGGTACAGATGCCGACGCACTCGTTGAAAAGCTCAACGCTCATTTTTCAGCAAAACAGTAAAATATTCAGGCGTGTCACCGGCACGCCTGTATTTTTGTATTCATAAATTTCAGAAGAGGTGTAAATATGCTTGATAACAGATTACAGGCTTGTGCCGATATGGTCAGCGGAAACGGTATTGTATGCGACATTGGTACAGACCATGCCTATCTCGCCACTGAACTTATTATAAGCGGAAAATGTCAGAAAGTAATAGCTTCAGATATAAATATAAGTCCGTTAGGTTCGGCACGGCGTACTGTTGAAAAAAATAATCTTACCGATAAAATTGAAATGGTTCTTTCCGACGGTCTCGAAAATATTCCGCTTGATAATGTTTCGGATATAGTCATAGCCGGTATGGGTGGCGAAACTATTATTGATATTCTGCATAAATGTCCGGAACTCGCCGAAAGTAAAATAAGACTTATTCTTCAGCCTATGACTAAATCAGAAGTTCTCCGGAAATGGCTTTATGACAGCAATTTTGTCATTACTTCCGAAAAGGTAGCAGAGGACAATGACAAACTTTACGTAATAATGTGTGCGGAATGGGGCGGACAGTTTCAGCGACTTACCGAAACAGAAGCTCTTGCCGGATTTTTCGATAAAGATGACCCACTTGCCAGACGCTACATAAGTAATGAAGTCACACGTCTGCGTAAAGTAAGTTCAGCACTCGAAAAAGGCGGTATGCGTTCCGAAGCTGTACATTTTTCGGCACTTGCTTATAAACTCGAAAACGGTATTAACAAAGTAAGTATAAATGAGGTATATGACTATCTGAATGAAGTCTATCCGGTGGACGTTCAGGAAAAATGGGATAATTCCGGTTTACTGGTAGAAAATTATGATATGGAATGTACTAAGATAATGCTTTCACTTGATATAACTATACCGTCAATATATGAGGCGGAATGTAAAGGTGCGGAATTAATGATTTCCCACCACCCTGTAATTTTTCACCCTATTAAGAAAATTAACAGAAAAAGTCCGGTTTTCAGACTGATTTACAGTGATATTTCCGCTATCTGTATGCATACCAATCTTGATATTGCCAAAGGTGGTACTAACGGCGTAATATTACGTAAATTTGCCGAACATCTTGAATTTGAAAATGACCCTGAATTTTTTGAAGATTGCGGTAACGGAAACAATCTCGGCTGGATATGTACGCTTAAGGAACATATGACTGTAGAAAAATTCGGTCAGCTTTTAAAGGATTTTTTCGGCTGTCCGTATGTCCGTATGAACCGTTACGGCTCGCATAAAGTAAAGCGTTTTGCGTTCTGTTCAGGTTCGGGAGGCTCTATGCTTGACCTTGCCATTTCCAAAAAATGCGACGCTTTCATTACAGGAGATGTCAAGCACGATGTCTGGATTGATGCCAATAACCGTCATATCACGCTTTTTGACTGCGGTCATTTCCATACTGAAAACCTCGTACTTGACGAACTGAGATGTACTATTGAAGAAAAATTCCCACAGATTGAAGTGATATTAGCCGAAACTTCCATTGACCCTGCCGTTTATCTGTGAGGTGCGGAATGAGTATACTTATATGTCCGGTATGCCGTGAAAAACTGGATTTATCGGGAAAAAGCT
>JAAVHK010000047.1 GCA_014799765.1 Ruminococcus sp. | reverse complement strand
TTGAAATGATATGTTTTTTATTGAGCCACGTATTTTCTTTCAGACGTGTTTTCAAATCACGCTCGTAAATCCCGAAGAAGTCCTTGAAAGTCATATTCATATCACAGGCAGTCTGAAGAAGAAAATTGCGTTCCCATGCTTGAGCCTCACGTTTGGTGGAAAATCCACGCTTGCATTTCTGTTTGCGTGTGCCTGTCCAGTCCTCATAACGTATCATCGAATACCATGTGTTATTGAACTTATCCTTGTGTACTGACATTATTGTGTCACCTCCTTTCCGTCGGGAGCATTACCGTACAGCCTTTCGAGGAAGTACTGACGGCTTACACGTCCCGAAATAGTGATGAATCCTTTTTCTTCCAGCTCGTCATTAAGCTGTCTGATGATTTTGTAGGCATGTGCTTTTGAAATCTCCAGCATTTCGGCTACTTCATCAGCTTTGATGAATTTTTTTGTCATGAAATCAATCTTTTCTGAATTTTTATTTTAAACAAAATTGTTTAGCGTATTTATATTATACTAAACATTTTTGCTTTTGCCAAGTGTTTTCTGAAAATTTTCTAAACTTTTTTGCTATATTATTCTTGACCGCTGTTATTATTTATGATATAATGAAAAAAACAGCTTGCAAAGGAGTATTGAAAAATGGCTATCGGAAACAAAATCAAACGCATCAGGAATTTACGAGGTCTCACACAAAAGGAGTTCGGCAGGCTTATCGGTTTTGACGAAAAAACCGCAGATGTGAGAGTTGCACAATATGAATCCGGTACACGGACACCAAAAGCGGATTTATTACAGAAAATGGCGGAAGTTCTTGATGTCAATATCTGCAGTCTGTCTGAACCGTCATTGTACTCAGCAGAAGAAATAATGTTTGCACTTTTTGAACTTGATGACAATTATCCCATTAAAATCCTTGATACACCGAACGAAAAGCACTCTGTCTGTTTTGATTCCGTACTTATGGACAGTTTTCTTTCAGAATGGCAGACACGCAAGCAGGAACTCGCAGACGGCATCATTACACCGGAAGAATATCTGGAATGGAAAATAAATTTTCCGAAAACTGCCGATGACTGCGGTAAACACGAACCGTCAAAGAAGTGGAAAGATTAAAAGACATAACAAAAAGGTCTCACTGATTATTCAGCAAGACCTTTTTTATACAGTTAAGACTTCATAACCGCCTGATTGTACGGAATAAATCCGATATATCAGCTGTTATCAATATGTTATCAAAAACAATATGCTTATGTCACAAATACCTAAAAACAAGCATTTTCGGAATGGTTTTTATTATTCCCACTCAACAGTTCCGGGGGGTTTGGAAGTTATATCATAGACTACTCTGTTTACGTGTTCAACCTCGTTACATATACGGTTTGAAACACGTGCAAGAACATCATATGGGATTCTTGCCCAGTCTGCCGTCATGAAATCGTCTGTAGTAATCGCACGGATAGCTATTAAATGGTCATATGTTCTATGGTCACCCATTACGCCGACTGTCTTGACATCCGGCAGTACTGCAAAAAACTGTTTCAGCTGACTTTCTATACCGCTTTTTGCTATTTCGTCACGGAAAACTGCATCTGCTTCCTGCAGGACTTTTATTTTTTCCTCAGTTATTTCACCGATAATACGTACACCCAGCCCTGGACCTGGAAAAGGCTGTCTCCATACGAGTTCGTGTGGTATGCCTAATTTTTCGCCTACCTGTCTTACTTCGTCCTTGAATAAGTCTCCGAGTGGTTCAATAACACCATCAAATTTTATATCTTCCGGCATTTCTACCATATTATGATGTGTCTTTATTACAGCTGTGCTACCGTGTCCGGCTGAATTTCCTTTACCGGATTCTATTCTGTCCGGATAGATTGTACCCTGTGCAAAAAATCCGTCTGTGCCCTGCTCCCGAATTTTATTCCAGAAAACATTGTAAAATTCCGTACCTATAATTTTACGTTTCTTTTCAGGGTCAGTAACGCCTTTCAGCTTTTCGAGAAACTGTTTCTGACAGTTTATGCGGACAAAATTCATGTCAAAAAGTTTCGTGAAAGTTTCTTCGACAAAATCGCCCTCATCTTTACGCATAAGCCCTTGGTCAACGAATACACAGGTCAGTTGTTTTCCTACCGCACGGCTGAGAAGTCCGGCTGCTACTGACGAATCAACACCGCCGGAAAGTCCGAGTATAACTTTCTTGTCACCAATCTTTTCACGGAGGTTTGCAACTGTGGTTTCAATAAAATCGTCCATTACCCAATCTCCTGAAAATTCACATACTTCATACAGAAAGTTGCGGAGTATCTGTTTACCGTATTCGCTGTGTGTTACTTCGGGGTGGAACTGTAAGGCATAAAGTTTTCTGTCAGGATTTTCAAAACCGGCACAAGGACAATCAGCGGAAATTGCAGTAACATGAAAACCGTCAGGCAACTTGCTTACATAGTCGTTGTGGCTCATCCATACGACATTTTTTTCAGGAATATCCTTAAATAAAGGACTTTCATGTTGTTTTGTTATTTCTATTTTTCCGAACTCGCTTTTAATACATGGTTCAACCTTACCACCAAGAGTATAGGCTACTATCTGACAACCATAGCAAAGTCCGAGAATTGGTACACCTATTTCAAAGATTTCCTCTGAAATATGCGGTGATGTCTCGTCATATACACTGTTAGGTCCGCCGGTGAATATTATTCCCATAGGATTCAACGCTTTTATTTCTTCTATCGGAGTATCAAACTTCTTTATTTCACAGTAAACACCGCATTCACGTACTCTACGTGCTATAAGCTGATTATACTGTCCGCCGAAATCAAGCACTATACAAAGTTGATTTTTCATTGTTTCCTCCTGTTATACATTATCGATTTTTACAACGCCGTTTCTTTCAAGGTTATGCATGAACATAAAATATGCTTCGTCACGATATTCCGGTTTTGTCAGATAATACATATAGTTTTCTATTGTTCTTAACTTGCCTGCTCCTATACCGTCAATCCGGAAATTGTTAAAGCCCTTTGGTATGTATTCATTCCATATAGCGTCAGGGCTGATATTATGCGGAAGTTTTCTTGTTTCAAACGGTGTACTGTTCTGTACAGGACAATTGAAAAATTCGTCAAGAGCGTCTGTAGCCTTAAACGGTTGTGAACGGTCTGAATTGAGATAACGGTTAAAATCTATATGGTGCTGACCTATTGTTTCGTACTCCCTTGTACGTTTCGGACATTCCGGCAGACAGGCTGAATTAACAATAAATTCGCACTTCTCCTTATGCGGAAGATTTTCAATAATATCCCATTTGTTGTTGAGGTCATAATCAACGGTCACAAGATTATAGTCTTTTACGAGTTCCTCATTAAGTTTTTCCGTACCGATATATTTACAGCTTGTTATCCTGTAATCCGGATACATTTTACGGATATAGTCTTCCAGAACTTCGGAAGCTACAACAACTTCGTTCATACCGTTGTTTGCAATCTGCATAACCATATTACAGTAATTATCGCTGAGGTGTTCAGTCTTAATAAGCGGATTAGTAAATATAAATCTCAACGCTATACCACGTTCATTAAGAGAAGCCACAGCTGTCTGTACCTGCTCCGGACTGTTTATTCCCCCTCCGAGAAGAATACGTCCGCCAGCCCACGCAGACGGCACAAACGCTCCGTAACATGAAGCTATTTCCACATCCTCACGGAAATATTGAGGGCAGTTTTCAAGCATGGTAATAAGTACAAGATTAAGTTTTAAATCTGAAGCGATTCCAGGGAGGTGGAATTTTGCCTTGATATTTTCCATATTTTTAATGCTGTTTCTGAAATTATAAACGACAGCTTTTCCTTTCGTATTTTTTTAAATTAAACAGCCTGTTCCGCCGTCGAAACGCACGGAGCAGGCATATTGTTTTTACCAGACCTTATAATTATCTGTTCCGACTTTGTAGGAAGTTCCCGGTACAAAAAGGTCTTTAGGTTCGTGACCCTGTTCGTGTGCCTTTTTGAGTTCCCTGAAAGCAACACTGTTTGAAACAATCTTCATTACTTTGTCACGGTCAGGTTTTTTGCTGAAATATTCAAGTACTACCTGCTGGAGATAGAAATATGAACGGAGCTGTGTTTTCTTAAATTCAATAGTACCCTCATCTTCAATAAGGAAGAGACTGTCGCCCTCACGGTAGCCGAGTGTGAGTTTTGCAAAGATTTCCGGAATAAATATTCTTATTTCAGAAGCAAGATTCTTATCGCCTGCAATGTCCTCAAGATTTGTCACAAGTTCCATATACTCATCACGTGAATTACAGTTTTCCATCATTTCAATGCACTTGTTGGCACATTCAACAATGTGTTCTTTCTTGTATATTTCCGGTGCTTTGTCGTCCTCACGCTGTACGAATATAGCGTATTGTTTTTCCATCATGAAGGCTTCTTCGCAGTTCCATGAATCAACATAAGCCTGATAAAAGCGTGAGAGTTCAGCACATACAGAACCGTTTACACGGACTTCAACAACTTTTCTGTCCTTGTATTTTGAGAGGTAGATTCTTACCCAGTAGTACTTCTTTGAACCGATATACTTCGGTATTTCCGATTTGATATAGTTGATGAGCATAACCGGCTGACCGTTGCTTGTACTTGTTCTTACAACGGACTGTGCATACATATCAAAGTCGTAGTGCTGACGGAGGTAGTTTATAGAAAGGTGCTGACCGTTTCGCTTGTTCATAGCCTGGTCAAGCGGATGCCATACAGCACCGTAGAACATTTCAACAGCCATTTTAACTGCATCTTCGTCTGTTCTGCCCTGAGCGTCAACGGGTTCAATAAGAGCCTCGTCGAATTCGTCATTTCTTACGATAAAAATAACCTGTAAGAGTTTAACGCCGTCTTTTTCTTCCTGTCTGCCTACCTGAACATCAATTGTGAAACCTCTTGGCATAATTACGCATTCGTCGTAAAGATTGCCGTTGAGTTTTTCATTGAGACATTCAAGAAGCTGTGTCTTGATTTCCTTAGCCGGATTTTTTTCTTCCGGTTTGGTCTGGTTTTTCTTTTTACCAAAAAGTGCCAATTTAATCATTCTCCTTTAAAAAAATCTGATACATATATATTAACACAGATTTTTATATTTGTCAACAAAAAACTGCAAAACCTATAAAAAAATATGCCGGTGGTTGATATTTCCCACCGGCACGGAATTATTTTTTAATAAGGCTTACTGCTGACCAGCCTTCTTTTTCGTTGATTTCGGTCACTTCAAAACCGGCTGAACTTA
>JAAVHK010000046.1 GCA_014799765.1 Ruminococcus sp. | reverse complement strand
TTGACATTATTTTTCCGTATGCGTCGACTACACCATAAACGCTTACTTTCTGATTGTTTATCATGAAATCCGTACTGTCACCGTAATCAAGTATGGGAATACCGATTTTTTTAACGTCCTGATAAAATTCTTCCACGTTATCACGCCATGTTTCGTGATTTCCGTTAGAGTACGCACACGGATATTTTTCAGAAACATCTTTCATAAGTGTTAAAGCGTTTTCCGTATCGCCCTGAGTGTCAATAACGTCACCGCCGAAAAGTACTAAATCGGGACTATTATTATCAATTTCCTTTATTATTCCGGACTGGTCTTTACCTCCGTACATACAATTATGCAAGTCGGAAATAAAAACTATCCGGAGACTGTTTTTTCCCGATTTCACACTGTAAAATTCCGTTTTCATGGTGAATCCCCACGCATACAGAATAACAATTATCAGAAATACGACAGTCAGCCGGATAATTTTTTTCATATCAGTTACCTCTTTCAGCGATTATATTAATCATTTCGCCGACGTTCTTCATGCCGGAAACTTCACGCATCTTGAAACGCATTCCGAACTCTTCCTCAACCGCACCGATTAAGTTAATATGTTCGATACTGTCCCAGTCGTCAATGTCGTTTGCGGTGGTCTTTTCAGTGATTACGATTGAATCATCATCGAAAATATCCCTGAAAACTTCCGTAAGTCTTCTGACTATTTCATTTTTACTCATGGCTATACTCCTTTTCATTTATTTTGATTACGTGATTTTTATTCACGTATGATGTTATATCAAGACCCCATACGGAATCGCCGTTATCGCTTCGGCTGACGTTCTCAAAACCGAATGTCGCAAATAATTCCGATACCATATTATTTTTAGGTGTCCTGTAATAATAACCGATTATTTTTTCAATGCCACGTTCACGACACTGTTTAACAAGTTCGTCCAACATGGCAAACTCCATATCTCTTTTGAGTACTCGGCAACTCATAAGCCACAAATCAATATGAAGTGTCTTATCGTCACAACGTCCGATTACTACCGAAACTACACCGTTATCGCCGAATTTATCGGCAAGCTGTCCGCAAAGTCTGATATATTCCGGACTTTCGGTGACTGTTTTCATATCGCTTTCTGAATAGCGTTTTGTAGTAACGTTAAACTGATTACTTTTATTTGTAAGCTGAGTTATACGTTGCAGATATACCGGCAGAAAATCTGTTATATTGGCACTCATATCAAGACTTAATAAGTAATCCTGATAGTTGGAAAAACTTTTCTGCTGTGCGTTACGCTTTGCATTGGCGGAATACATCTCACTACGCTTTAAGTCGTCCTTGGAAACGGCTGTAACTTCAAAATAGCCACCTCTTGACAGATTATACATAGCCTCTTCCACGGAACTGAAATTTACAGTAGGAATTTTTAACTGTGCGTCTATGATAGCACATTCTGCCGGATTATCGTCGACAAATACGAAACTATCCGGAAGTAATCCGATTTCTTTCGCCAATTCCTCAATATTTGAATCCTTACTGTTCCAGTTAGCTTTTATGGAAACAAAATCTTCCGGCTTCAGAACACTACTCGGATGATTAAGTCCGGCGAGGGCGTTTTCCTCGTCGTTTTTGGAGCATACCGCAAGAAGTATACCGTAATTCTTAAACTGCCTGATAAATTCCTGAAACTCCACATAAGACTGTCCCACAGCGGTTTCAACGCCTAATTCGATACCCTCAACGCCGTCATCTCCGATTACTCCGCCCCATAACGTATTATCTAAATCAAGGTCAATTACTTTCTGATTACGTCCGTATACCGATTTTATTATACACGCTACACTATAGGCGACTTCCGGCAGGACTTCCACACGCATGGCGTATTTATACAGAAACCATGCCTCCGCATCGTGCCATTTTTTCAGACCTATCGCCGACGACAGATAATTTATATCATTTATATAAAAACCGTTGTTGCGTCGTGCATAGTCGGAAAACATAACGTTCAGACGGTTTATAAATGCACCTGTTCCGGAATAACCCCAGCCGTCGTAGTTGCCGGTATGACGGTACAGCGGAAGTTCAAAGTTATTCTGTATTACAGGACACGAAAATTTTTCAAAAAGGCTTGTCCAGATAGTCTGAAAATATTCGTACTGGTCATCAAGTCTCTGCTGAATCTGTTCCGGAGTTTCTGCCGGACTTTCGGGAATCATAGTCAGATTGCGTGATGTTGTATGGATATAGATTATATCCGGTTTGAATCTGTCAAGCTCCGGTGAACCGAATACCGCATCTTCATAGAATTTATTATATTCCGACTGGTAAAATTCCGGTTCAATGCCGAAATCCAACAGAAACAATTCAAGAGATGATACAATATCATCAGTTGTTGAACCACCTAAAACAGCTATTTTCTTTTTTATACGTGCCGTACCGTCGGCGAGAAGCTGTTTTTTTAACGCACGGCGTTTACGGAGAATAAGTTTACTGTTAAACGGATAATGAAGTTCTTTCATTTTATAGCCTCCTTGTTAGTTTCCGGCTGTGTAACCGTCATATCTGTTAAGATTTTCGGAAATATGTTCACGGTTTTCGCCGACAGCAGAATATGTACACATTGCAAAAAGTACATCTGTTGCCTTTACCTGCTCTATAAAATTCTGTGCATTGCGGTCAAAATATCTTATATCGCATATATAGATATTCTCAAATGAACTCGTCAGGAACGGAAGTAAAGCATTTCCGTAACTGTCCTTGAATATTACAAGATTTCTGCCGTTTCTGCATTTAGTCTTTACGTGACGTATATTATCGTCCGTACCGAAAACAAGATAGTAACTTGAATTGTCAAAATTTTCCGGATTGAGAAGAAGTGTAGTTTCTACAGGGTCAGTGAAAGATGTAGAATATTGTGTTACTTCAACAGCTGTTTTAGGTTCATAGTAAATAAACGGTTCAGGGTTATTCAAAAGCGTTGCACTTTGTGTATAACCGTACATTGTACCGACGTATCCGGACAGTACGTGTTTTTCGTATTCGGAAATATCTGCAAAGTCAACACCGGCTTGCTTTGCAAACTCTTCCGCAGCATAGTACGCTCCTAACGGTTGCCAGTGATGGTCAGTACGTGAATATATAGCCTCTTTCTTATGACGGAGCAGGGCTGTATATGCGTCTACATTCGTTACGTTCTTAAGATGTTTTTCTATGGAATCAATGTCTTTCTTTTCGCTCTCTACGAGGTCAGTATAGTTTTCCGGCAGATAGTAAGATACACTGGTAGGAAGTACCATTGAATAAACATTCACGTCCTTGCCGAGTGCTTTTTTATATGCGTTTACATCTTCGGCGTAAAGTTCTTCGTTACCCCATGCACCACCGTAAAGCATTATAGCACGTTTATTTACGACGAGTATATTATTTGATACCTCACCATTTGCGGCGGCTACATTTGCTTTCGGGAGAGTTTCTGCCGTTGTGGTAGTAGTTTCCGTACCTGTACCGATTGTGCCTGTAGTGGTCTGTGTATTTTCAGTGACAGGTTCAGCCGGAGTTTCTGTTTCCTGATTTTTCTTTTCGGTGTTGTATAATTCAACACCGCCGTCTTCTTCGCCGTATTTTATGCCCTTTAATGTCATAATGTGGTTAGCAATAAGGGTTTTGAAAAAACTTCTGTTCGGTACGGTATCGTCATAGTAATTCGCTATGCCTTCGGTGTACTCTCCGGACAGATAGCTTTCAAAGGAAAATTCCGGAAATGTAGCAAGATTTCTGTTTTCTTCGTGCGATACCGTATCACGTTTGAAAAACAAAAGATAAACAAAACCCGTAAGGAGTACCAGTATAATTACTATTATATTGAACAGTGCAAATAAATTTGTCACGAAAGTATTGTGTTTTTTTTTTTTTTTTTTATACATACTGACCTCCTATCAGAAACGGAAGTATAAAAACGGATTTGTTGTTGCATCAACAAGCATTACGCTTGTGAGAAGAAGAAGTCCGGCAGAAATGACAGTAGTAAATACCGTGGCGACGTGTCTTGTAAATGCTGTCTTTGAGGTGAGTTTCCTGAAACTGTTGATAATCGGAAAACAGCATATCAGCGAAACAGCAAGCAGGTATATATTATTTGCAAATGTTATTCTGTCCTGTAATCCGATAATACCGTTACCGCCGAAACCGAAAATTGTCTTGAAAAATACGCCTAATTCGTTCAAATCCTCAAAATAGAAGATTCCGAAACCTATTATTATTACGATTTTGTTATATATCTGACGTATTACTATAGGGATTTTCTTCATTTTCTTCTTTCCTATAAGCATTTCAAGGAACACGAAAATTCCGTAATATATTCCCCACAGTATGAAATTCCAGCTTGCACCGTGCCATATGCCAGTACATAGCCATACAAGAAACAATCCGCCGTATTTTCTACGCTTGCCGAAAATGGGTACGTATAACAGATAGTCACGGAAAAATGTACTCAGTGATATATGCCACCTCTGCCAGAACTCTGTTATGTCCTTACAGATAAACGGGTGATTGAAGTTTTCGTCAAAATGGAATCCGAAAATTCTTCCGAGACCTATGGCAATATCGGAATATCCCGAAAAATCAAAATATATCTGTAATGCATAGGCTATAGCTCCGAACCAGCCACCTACTACAGTACAGTCTTCGATATGTTGCAGGAAATTATCGGCAATAACGCTTAACTGATTCGATAATAAAACTTTCTTTGAAAGTCCGAGTACAACACGATTTAGACCGTATGAAATATCCGTCATATAAATTTTTCTGTCTTCTATTTCCTTTTCTATCGTACTGTATCGCACAATAGGACCGGCGATAAGTTGCGGAAATAATGTCAGATACAACAGAAAATTATGAAATTTCTTCTGTACTTTCACGGTTTCCCAGTGACAGTCTATTATATATGATACCGTCTGGAATGTATAGAAACTTATTCCGATTGGTAGCTTTATATCGGGTACTGGTATATCTGAAGAACACAATGCATTTATATTCTCGATTATGAAACCGCTGTACTTGAAAAGACATAACATAGCGAAATCGTATATTACCGCCAGTGCCGTAGCGAAAGTATCAAGTTTAGTGTCCTTGTGCCTGCCGATTACCAGTGCTAATCCGTAATTCACCAACGCACTGAACAACATCAGGAATACATAGACCGGTTCGCCCCACGCATAGAAGATAAGCGAGAAGATTATAAGTACTACGTTTTTGGACTTCGTCCCTCGTGCGAGTGCGTACGCAAACAGGCACAATGGCAGAAAGAAGTAAATGAAGAATAATTTTGAAAATACCATTTTCAACCACCTTTTTGTTATTATTTTTATCGGATTACAGCGTAAAAACAAACTGTAATATTAATTATACAACAACTTCTTTTCAAATGCAAGAGTAAAAAACAAGGATTTTTAAAAAAATCCCGTAATCGTCATTAAAATATAAAAAATCCGGAGCAGGTTTTATATGTTTTGTGGAAAATTATGTTAATTAATAATT
>JAAVHK010000045.1 GCA_014799765.1 Ruminococcus sp. | reverse complement strand
GTATTTCTTTCGGGAAAATCTCACCATTAACCGCAAGAAATAATATTCCGTTCTGAAAAGTTTTGTCGGCGTTCCAACTCCCCACGACTTCAAAAATTACTGCAAAGCAATCCGGATTCCCTATAATCATCAGTCAACAAGCGTAGGGTTGAAATCCTCTTCCCACGGTAAACCCCACTCATTCAGGGCTTTCATGAACGGGTCGGGGTCAAATTCCTCTATATTGTATACACCTGCTCTGTTCCATTGACCTGTCATAATCATCATCGTACCAATCATAGCCGGTACGCCTGTAGTATACGATATTGCCTGTGAACCTACTTCCTTATAACATTCCTGATGGTCGCAGATATTATACAGATAATAGGTTTTGTCCTTACCATCTTTTTTACCTCGGAATATACAACCTATATTTGTTTTGCCTACCGTTCTCGCACCGAGTGTAGCAGGGTCAGGGAGTACGGTTTTCAGAAACTGTAACGGTACTATCTCCCTGCCTTCGTACATAATCGGCTCTATAGATGTCATACCGACGTTTTCAAGGCATTTCAGATGTGTCAGATAACTCTGTCCGAAAGTCATAAAGAAACGTATCCTCTTTATACCCTTAATATTAAGTGCCAGTGATTCGAGTTCTTCATGGTGGAGCAGGTACATATCTTTTTTGCCTACTCCCTTGAAATTATATACTCGTTTAATTTCCATAGGTTCAGTTTCTACCCACTTGCCGTCCTCGATATAACTTCCCTTTGCCGATACCTCACGTATATTTATTTCCGGATTGAAATTGGTCGCAAACGGATAGCCGTGGTCACCGCCATTACAGTCGAGAATGTCAATATAGTTTATCTCGTCAAATTCATGTTTAAGAGCGTATGCCGAAAATACTCCGGTAACTCCAGGGTCAAAACCACTTCCGAGTAGTGCCGTAATTCCTGCCTGCTCGAATTTCTCACGATACGCCCACTGCCATTTATACTCGAATTTTGCAGTGTCAAGAGGTTCATAGTTTGCGGTATCGACATAGTGTGTCTTAGTAGCAAGACAGGCATCCATGATAGTCAAATCCTGATACGGCAGTGCAAGATTAAGTACCACATCGGGTTTATAGGAATTTATAAGCGTCACGAGTTCGTCGACGTTATCGGCGTTTACCTGTGCTGTCTCGATAACTGTCTTTGTGGTCGGCTGGAGTTTATCCCTGAGTGCGTCGCATTTGGATTTAGTCCGGCTTGCAATCATTATACCCTCGAATACCTCGCTGTTCTGACAGCATTTGTGAATAGCAACGGAAGCAACTCCGCCACAACCTATAATCATACATTTTCCCATTTTTTTATTACTCCTTTATATAAATTTTTTAGCCTTTTAGATGTTTTAATCCAAGAGATTTGATTTTTGCATTGAAATTATTAAAATCCTGTTTATTCTTTCTTTTTGAAACTCCGTCAAAATATATCCGGAGTTCTATATATTCAGATTTAAATATATAATAAGGCGATTCAGCGGAAATATTACGCTTTATAGTGTCAAAATCTTCCCATTGAAATTCTGAATGGTCATTAAAAATAATGCGTTCATTATCAATACTTTTAATGGCGGAATACTTTTTTTCGTCCGGTTTCCAGAACTTGAATCTGAAACCGTCTTCAGGTTCGCCGATTTCATAGCCGAGTGCTTTTGTCAACTCTTTTTTAAGAGTGTCAAACCATTTATTCCATATATCTTCCGGCATTGTACCGGCTATCTGTATTCCGCCCGGCTCGACAGATGCAGATAAATCTATACCCTCACCAACCCAACATGGAAAATACTCATCTTCCTTATAGTATGGCATATTTCTGTATACATTACCGGTTTTATCCCACAATTCGTCAGGAATGGTATAATGAATGTTCAGACGTATATCATGTTCCATTGACTTTTTCCTTTCAAGACATTGCTAAAAGCATTTCTCTGATAATCTTACACGCAACCGCCGTTGATACTCCCGACTGGTCATAAGGTGGACTTAGTTCATTGACATCGCAACCAACTATATTCAGTTCACAGCATACAAGAGTTAATGCCTTACGAAGTTCACCGAATGTAACGCCCTCTGCTTCCGGCGTACCTGTTCCGCAGAATACAGACGGGTCTAAAACGTCCAAATCTACAGTAAGATAAACTGATTTTCCTTTAAGAAATTCAACCGTTTTTTCGAGACCGGCAAAATTAAATCTGTGAATTTCAGTATGATTTTCAGCGAATTTAAATTCTTCCCTGTCACCGCTACGGATTCCGAACTGATATATATGACCGTCCCCGACAATTTCGTGACATCTCCGGATTACACAGGCGTGCGAAAGTTTCTGACCTAAATAATCGTCTCTCAAATCGGCGTGAGCGTCGAAGTGAATTATATATAAATCTTTATATTTTTCGCTTACTGCCCTTACCTGTCCTAATGTTACAAGGTGTTCACCGCCTATCATGAATGGTATTTTTCCGTCAGCGAGTATTATTCCGGAACGTTCCTTTATATCGTCGAGTACCTGTTCCGGATTTCCGAAAGGTAATTCCAAATCTCCGCTGTCAAAATAGAAGTAGTCGGTCATATCCCTGTCCTGATATGGACTATATGTTTCTATCCCGAAACTTTCGTTTCTTATCGCCGATGGTGCAAATCTCGTACCTGCTCTGAAACTGGTTGTTCCGTCATAACCTGCTCCGAAAAGTACTATTCCGGCGTTTTTGTAATCGCAGTCACACGCAATGAACGTATGTATATTTTTATTCAACATCTTTTAACAACTCCTCTACATAATTAGGTAACGCAAAAGCTCCGGCATGAAGTCTCGTATTATAGTACCGTGTATTTATTCCAAGCAGATTCCATGCGGACTGATTCAGGTCACGGACTGGGTGGTACTTCTTTGAAGCAAATCCGAATAACCAGTGTCCCGACGGATAAGTAGGTATATGTGCCTGATATACCTTGCTTATCGGAAAACTTCCGGTTATACGCTTATGTGAACGTTGCATAGCTATAGCATCTTCGTCATAGAAAGGGCTTTCATGCTGATTTACCATTATACCGTCTTCGTGTAACGCCTTGAAACAGCTTCCGTAAAATTCCTTAGTGAAAAGCCCCTCACCTACTCCGAAAGGGTCAGTAGAATCTACTATTATGACATCATACTTATTTTCACACCGTCGTATGAACTTAACACCGTCCTCATAGAAAATATGTACCCTTTTATCGTCGAAACGGCAGGCAGTTGTCGGAAGATACTTCTTACTGACTTCAACAACAAGTTCGTCAATTTCCACGAGGTCTATATTTTCGACGCAATTATAATTTGTAAGTTCACGTATAACACCGCCGTCACCTGCTCCGATTACGAGAATATTTTTCGGGTTCGGGTGTACCGCCATAGGTACGTGTGTTATCATTTCATGATATATGAATTCGTCCTTTTCGGTAAGCATCATATAGCCGTCGAGTGTAAGAAACCGTCCGAACTCCTTTGAATCAAATATATCTATCCGCTGAAATTCACTCTTACCGCTGTATAACTGCCTGTCTACTTTTATAGAAAATTTAACTTCCGGTGTATGCTTTTCAGTAAACCAAAGTTCCATAAAAAAATCCTTTCTTTTATAATTTCTTTTTCATTATGTCGCAACACAGAAAATCACCGTTTTTTGTATCGAATACTTCATATCTGTACTCTTTATATCCCCTTTTCAGATACATTGCCTTCGCCGGAAGTGATGAGTACAAAATTATTTCTTCATAATTTTTCAAAACAATTTTTTCAGCATATTCAAGCAAGAATCCGCCATAACCTTTTCCCTGATACTCCGGAAGCACATACAGACGGTTTATTTCATTATCGTTTATGGTGACTGTTCCGATAATTTCGTTATTGTCTTCGATGATATAAACATTATTATCCGCTATATCCTGACGGATAGTTTTTTTATCATGACATTCAAGAAAAAATTCAATCGCACCTTGTGGGTAATACTTAGGATATATTTCTTTTATATTCCTGTGGACTATATCAACAATAACTTGTAAATCTTTCTGCTCTGCCTTACGGATATTACATAAACCGCTGACGGAAAAATCAAAATCCACGGCAATAATATTATACACAAAATCGTATGTAAAAACCTGATAATGTCTGTATAACGATTTATCAAAGTCACTGCGTACCGGAAAACTTTCAAGCCATTTACTACCCTTGACGATATTAAAACTGCTATAATCAAGATGTGCCGAATTGTCAATATTTTCATATGTATCAAGTTCACATACAAAGTACGCAAGAACTCTATGAAAAATAAGTCTGTATGTAATAAAATCGTCCGTCTTTATTTTTTCTACAAGATGTCCGTTTATTTCGCCTTTAAATGTAAGATTGTCCGTATCGTCCTGAGTTACCGTATCAATATATATACAGTCACGCCCATTAAGTACGCCGAGTTTTTCAGTTTTTACGGAAATTATTTTTTCTTCCATTCCTGTACCTCCGATATATCAGTGAACTTTCAATATTACCAGTATTCCGGCAATAAGAAAAACTGTTCCCGCCGTAGCAAATATTATACCTATATATTTAGCGGTCTTATCGGCAGAGACGTAAATTTCCTCAGGTGCTTCCGGATTGACTTTTATTTCCGTCTTTTCGCCAACTTCAAAAAGAGCAGGTTTACTTGATACGTTACTTTCTACCCTATAAGATGTTCCGCCATATTCAAAATCAAAAACAGGTTTATAAGTCGTGGAAGTTCTGTAACCGTGTTTCGATTTGGTTCTTGACTTTACTACGATATTTTCGACTACTTCCGCTGTTACAGATTCCGTACATCTCTTTTCAAGACCTCTGAAAGATAAATGTGTTATTACTCCTACGATAATAAAAATTACAGCACAAATTACAAAAATAATTCCGATTATTTTAGGATTTCCGGTTTTCTTTTCAGACATAAACAAACTCCTTGTAATATTTTATCCTATGTATCTGTGATGTCTCGTACTTTTCACAATACGCACGCTGAAAAAACCGTCAGTATCAATCAGACTATAATAAACATTGTCTATATATGAAATATGTCCCATAGCTCCGGGATTGATTTCATAGGTTGTATAGATATAATGACCGTCTTTTTCCTGACTGTAAATCTTACGACTGCCAAAATGTATCATAGAAATCATTCCCGTAATAATATAAACAAAAACCATAAAGGATAATATTATTTTCTGAAAAACTTTCTTATACTTTCTTACTGAAATCACATTAAGTACAACCGGCAACAGAAATACAAAATACGCAACAATTCCGATGACTTCTATAATACTTCCTTCCGCAATAACTATTGAAATAATATCAAGCAGAATAATTAAAACAAAGTAAACCGCTGATTTTGTCATATCAATTTCCTTTCTTCCTGCAAAGTATTATCTGTATGACCGCTCCTATAATATCAAGTACGTATACGAAGCCCATAAGACACAATATCACTGATACAAAAAGTTTACACTTACCCTTACGGAAAAGATTTATACATACTCCTATATTACAGAATCCCGAAAAACAAACAGTACATATACCTATTGCAAAAGGTATCACGCTTACAACCATAAGAAACGGATTCAGCATACCAAGAAAGAAATATCTGCATATAACGTAAACCGGTATATAACATATTTTCGTGACAATATTCATAATCGCCGGTCTGATGTCGTTTTCGTCGGCAAGTGCGGAAACGTTACCTGAAATACACGCAAAAATTCCGGCTATACACAATAATATTATACATACAAGCGATAATGTAACAGATTTCAATAAAACAAAATATATACTCATCATTACAAGATACGGCAACAATATTATATAAATATATGACATAACTTTCAGTTTGTTCATAAAAATCCTCCTATATTATGACATTCAGGTATTCAATGTTAATATCTTCCGTACCGGTCATTGAACAGCCTTTATCTTTTGCATAACGTATATACTCTATTATTTCTTCCGTAATCAGTTCACCGGGAGCAAGTATCGGTATTCCAGGGGGATAACACATTACAAATTCACTGCATACGTGACCGGCGGACTTCTCAAGAGGTAATGACATCTTATCCGCATAAAACGCCTTTCGTGGAGTTTCTGCAACTATCGGGGTTATATATTCCTGTGTAAGCATACCTGTTCCCGATTTCCCGAAACGTCTTTTTATTTCAGACATTGCACTTATAAGACGTTCTATATCACGTTTTCTGTCTCCGACTGATATATATGCTAAAATATTACCTATATCGCCGAACTCTATCTGTATATCGTACTCATCTCGGAGCAGGTCATATACTTCAATTCCGGCAAGACCTATCGGCAAGGTATATACAGAAAGTTTTGAAACGTCAAAATCATATATACTGTCGCCGTTTATGAGTTCTCTGGAGTAGGCATAATATCCGCCTATCGAATTTATTTCAGAACGTGCATACTCCGCCATACTGACAGTTTCCGCAAAAATTTCACGTCCGCTGAGGGCAAGCCTTTTTCTTGAAATGTCGAGGCTTGACAGCAGTAAATATGATGCACTTGTTGTCTGTGTGAGGTTTATGACCTGTCGCATATAGTCGGAATTTATATTTTTTCCCATAAGCAGAAATGAACTCTGTGTAAGACTTCCTCCGGATTTATGCATACTCACTGACGCCATATCCGCACCGGCTTGCATGGCGGTTATCGGGAAATTCTCTCCGAAATAAAAATGCGTTCCGTGTGCTTCGTCTACCAGTACGAGCATACCGTGTGCGTGTGCGATTTCCGTAATTTTTTTAAGGTCTGAACATATTCCGTAATAAGTCGGATTATTTACCAGTATCGCTTTAGCATCTGGATTTTCTTCAATAGCTTTTTCTACCTGCTCCACTGACATTCCGAGGGATATTCCGAGTTGTTTATTTACTTCCGGATTCACATAGACAGGTACGGCATCACACAGAATCAAGGCATTTATCGCACTTCGGTGAACGTTCCGTGGCATGATTATTTTATCACCGTTTTTGCAGGCATACATTATCATACTTTGTACTGCCGAAGTTGTACCGCCTACCATAAAGAAAACATTTTCCGCCCCGAAAGCCTCACTGGCAAGATATTCTGCATCTTTTATCACTGATACAGGGTGACACAGATTGTCAAGCGGTTTCATTGAATTTACGTCAACGCTCATACAGTCTTCGCCTAAAAATTCCGTGAGTTCCATATTTCCACGTCCACGCTTATGCCCTGGTACGTCAAACGGTACTACCCGCATACGTCGGAATCTCCTTAAAGCCTCATATATCGGGGCGTTAATCTGTGAAAGTCCCATTTTCAAAAACATTCCTTCCGCTGAAAATTTCAATCATCTCACGCCGGAGACTGTTTGTTATTGCCAGTCTGTTACGTGGTGAGAGTTCCCGAACATCTGTATTAAACAAATAATTCTGTAATTCTATTTCCTTTATCAACATCTTTGTATGAAACATATTTGCCTGATATACATTAATGTCAACAGCGTCGTATCTTTCGAGTATATCATTATTTATATAGTCCTGTATAGATGTTATATCATGGTCTATGAATAGTTTCTGACCGGTGACGTTACGTGTAAAGCCTCTGACCCTGTAATCCATTGTTATTATATCGGAATCGAAACTGTTTACCAGATAGTCAAGTGCGGTGAGTGGTGTTATTTTTCCGCAAGTCGCAACATCTATATCCACACGGAAAGTTGCTATATTAGTATCAGGGTGATACTCCGGATAGGTATGAACTGTTACATGGCTTTTATCGAGATGTGCTATAGTCTCACTGCCCGCCGGTATCATAGTATCGTCGGCAATAAGAAATGTTGCCGATGCTCCCTGCGGGTCGTAATCCTGTCGGGAAATACTCAGGACTTTCGCACCAATCATTGTAGTAAGAGTTGTCATTATTTCTGTTATGCGTTCGGAATTGTATGCCCTGTCGATATATGCTATATAGTCTAACTGTGCTTTCGGAGTTTTTGCGTAACATACATCGTATATATTGAAACTCAATGACTTCGTAAGATTATTGAATCCGTATAGTTTTAACTTATTTTCCATATTTTCACCTCGTAAAGTTATAACATAAAATAAAATGCACATACAGGTTTCATCAACCGGTACGTGCATGAAAATACATATAATTATGCATTATAACTTCATATTGGTTTCAGAGTCTATATAAGCAAAGATTACCTTTTACTACTCTTATTGACCTTTCACAAGCTGATGAAAACTTATAAAAATTTATTGGCACAAAGCCGAATCAATAAGGCAACACAACATTGCCGGTTAAAAAATCTTGCCTCACCGTCAACGGAATGGCGGTACATGAAACCGAAGCTTCTTCTGCAATTTGTATCATTCTATCATATTTTATTAAATTTGTCAAGGGTTAATATGAAAATTTTTTCGGATTTATTTTTCAATAACTACATAACATACGTGTAAAACACAGAGGTCTTTATCAATTGTTCCGGATTCCTTCATATTAACAACTTTCCAACCTGCCGAAAGATAATCATTTAATTCTTCTAAACCATCAGTTTTAGTTAAGTACCATTTATCATCATATCCTATACTTACTATCAGCATTTTCTGCATATATATATCACCTCCTTAATTTTTATAATTTTATCATATTTTACTTATTTTGTCAATAATTAACAGTAAAATTTCCCATATTTATTTGAGTTCCGCTATTGTAACGCCGTCCTCACCTTCGCCGAAAACTCCCAGTCTGAAACTCTTTACGGACGGATGCGACTTCAATCTTGCATGGACTGCCTTTCTTAAAAGTCCTGTACCTTTTCCGTGTATGATAGTTACCGTCGAGATATTGGACATCACCGCCTTATCTATAAATGCGTCAAGCTGATATACGCCGTCGTCACACGCAGAACCTCTTATATCAAGCTCCATACTCCCACGACGTTCTGCTTTTACTCCTACTTTTCCGATACGTCGTGTGGGTTTGTTCTTATACGTAACCTTTTCCGGTTCTTCAAGTCTTAACCGTGAAATCTTTATTTTC
>JAAVHK010000044.1 GCA_014799765.1 Ruminococcus sp. | reverse complement strand
CTCCCGACTGTCTCTTACGGCGACGCTGTAAGCAATTATGCATTTGAAATTAAGAAAATCATTGAAAAAATGGGCATTGATACTGAAATTTATGCTGAAATATCGGGGAAAAATATGCCCGTCCGGAATATATCTGAACTGGAATTTTT
The DNA here is from genome assembly GCA_014799765.1 of Ruminococcus sp. GTDB lineage: Bacteria > Bacillota > Clostridia > Oscillospirales > Ruminococcaceae > Ruminococcus. The sequence goes on along the minus strand of JAAVHK010000044.1, from coordinate 23,719 downwards.
ATCAAATCCGAATATATATTCAGATATATTACGAAATATATTATTTAATATGACTGAATATAATATAAACAGTAATAACAATAATATATCTTCAAATGATATTTTAATATATCATATGTCTACCGGTACAGATATTAATTTTTCAATAAATAAATTTCCATATAATAAAATTATGATATATCATAATATAACACCGTATGAATTTTTCAGACCTTACAGCCGTGAATTATTTTCACTGACAAGTTATGGCTATAAAGGTCTTGAATATTTAAATAATACTTTCAGTCTTTGTATTGCGGATTCAGAATATAATAAAGCACAGCTTATTGAATACGGATATAAATGTAATATAGAAGTATGTCCTGTGCTGATACCGTTCATAAAATATAAATCGTCTCCGGATATATCTGTTATTAAAAGATATTCCGATAACAAGACTAATATTATTTTCGTCGGCAGAATCGCTCCCAACAAAAAACACGAGGACATTGTTAAAACTTTTCACTTCTATAAGAAAATAAATCCCGAATCCAGACTTATTCTTATAGGGTCGTGGGCTGGTACTGAAATTTATTACGAACGTCTTAAAAAATACGTTGAAATGCTGAATCTTAAGGACGTAATATTTACAGGTCACGTCGATTTCAGCGAAATAATTTCATATTATCGTGTAGCTGACGTTTTTCTGTGCATGAGCGAACACGAGGGTTTCTGTGTCCCTCTTCTTGAAGCTATGTTTTTCAATGTACCCATAATCGCCCTTGATGCTGGTGCAGTTCCGGAAACTCTCGGCGACAGCGGTATAATTATTTCCGATAATAACCCATTACGTACTGCCGGTATAATCCACGAAATCTTAACCGACGAAAATTTACGTCAGAATATTATAAATTCTCAGAAAACAAGACTACGTGATTTTTCGTACAGAAAAACTTCCGGTATGCTGAAAAATATACTCACAGACTTCATAAAGGGTGAAAATATATGAAAAAATTAGGTTTTGTAATTCCGTGGTACAGCGATAATATTTCCGGTGGTGCTGAAAATATGCTCCGTGACCTCACCGCTGAACTTCATAAAAGAACTGTTCCGCTTGAAATCCTTACGACGTGTGCCGAATCTTTCAGTTCAGACTGGAATAAAAATTACTACAAAGAGGGAATGTATTTCAATAAAAACTGTATTCCCGTAAGGCGTTTTCACGTCCGGAAACGTGATACTCATGCTTTCGATGATATAAATTTCAGATTTATTAATAATATTCCGGTCAGTTACGCACAGGAAAAAATTTTCCTCCGTGAAATGATTAACAGTAACGCTCTTTACCGCTATATGCGTGAAAATTCCGGTAATTATTCGCTGTTTGTATTTACGCCTTATATGTTCGGTACTACTTATTACGGTGCGAGACTTTTTCCGAAAAAATCGGTAATTATACCGTGTCTGCATGACGAATCATACGCATATATGAAACACTTTAAGAAAACTTTCCCGAAAGTTGCCGGAATGGTCTTCAACTCTCTGCCGGAAAAATTACTTGCTGAAAAATTATACAATCCCGATAATACTGAAACTCTTGTCGCCGGTATCGGTATGAATACCGATATTAAACCAAATCCCGAACATTTCCGGAAAAAATTCAGAATAAATCAGCCGTTCATACTCTACTCCGGCAGAAAGGATTCCGGAAAAAATATCGATACTCTTATCAGATATTTTAATCAATACTCAAAAAATAATAATCTGAAACTCGTCCTCACCGGTGGCGGAAAATATATATACGTAAAAAATGTAATCGATTTAGGTTACTTATCGGAACAGGATAAATTCAATGCTATGTCTGCGTGTGAGTTTCTTTGTCAACCGTCGGTCAATGAAAGTTTTTCGCTTGTCATAATGGAAAACTGGTTGTGTAAACGTCCTGTACTCGTACATGAAAACTGTAGCGTTACGAAAAATTTTGTTTCAGAATCAAACGGCGGTTTATATTTCAGTAATTATCCGGAGTTTAAAGCCTGTACTGATTACCTGCTCAGGAATAAAGAAGTTTCTGAAATAATGGGTCTTAATGGTTGTGAATACGTAAGGAACAATTTTGACAGAAAAACCGTCACCGGAAAATATATAGATTTTTTCAGAAATATTTCAAATCAAACATAAGGAGAATTTTTTCATGAACGTTAAAGAAACACTTCTCGGAACTCTTGCGGAATCCGGCGGAGAATACATTTCAGGAGCTATGCTCGCCGAAAAACTCGGTGTAAGTCGTAACGCCGTCTGGAAAGCTGTCAAATCACTCGAAACTGAGGGTTATTCCATAGAAGCAGTAACTTCCAAAGGTTACAGACTTTCCGCCGAAAACAACCGGCTTTCCGAAAAACTTATACAGGCGTATCTTAAAACAGAAAGTTTCGGCAGACAGATTATAATCTATGATGAGATAAACTCTACTAATACCTGTGCAAAGGAAATGGCATCTGCCGGAATTTCTGACGGTACTGTCATAATAGCCGATTCTCAGAACGCCGGTAAAGGCAGACTGGGCAGAAATTTTGTCTCACCTAAGGGCAAAGGGCTTTACATGAGCGTAATATTACGTCCGGACTTCGATATAAAAACCGCCTCACTTATAACATCTGCTACTGCCTGTGCGGTTGCCGACGCTATAGAAAATTTATGTCCTCACGAAGTAAAAATAAAATGGGTCAATGACCTCTACATGAACGGCAGAAAAATTTGCGGTATACTTACAGAGGCTTCATTAGGTATGGAAATGCGGTCACTTGATTATGCCGTTGTGGGAATAGGAATCAATATCCGGAGTTCAGAAGGCAGTTTCAGCAGGGATTTAAGAGTTTCAGCTACTTCCATAGAAGAAGAAACAGGCATACGGCTTGACAGAAACAGACTCTGTGCGGAAGTCCTGAACAGTCTTGAAAAATATATTTCCGGTATCAGTAGCCGTTCATATATACGTGAGTACAGGAGCAGGGAAATTCTTACCGGAAATACTATAACCGCAAGCGTCAACGGAAATACTATAATCGCATTTGCCGAGGGTATCGACAATAATGCTAATCTTATAATAAAACTTCCCGACGGTACTATAAGGCATTTAAGTTCCGGTGAAGCCAATCTGTGTCGGGTGATTGAATAATTTAAAAGCAAAATAAAAAAATTTTTTATATTCGCAAAAAAGGACGGTTTTCACGTCCTTTTTTGGTTATAATATAATTATGAAATATTTACATAGTATAAAAAATAAGTTTCCGTGAAATTTAACAGGCAAAACACAAAAAACAATGTTCTTTTTTGATTTTTCTGACATTTTTAGTAATTCCCTGTATTTTTATGGAATAATCAGTAAAAAATGCGGTAATTTCTCAATTATAAAAGCGTGCTGTAAACATATAATAAAAGCGTTCACAAGCTGAAAGATAAAAGAAAGGATTTATATTAAATGCGTTTCAGAAGAAAAATCATAAAAGGTACAGCAGTAGTATTATCTGTTGCACTTGCCGGATTATTCGGTACTGCCGGATATTATTCTGTACATCTGCCATCAAGACTTACAACACCATACGGTCAGGAGATAAAAATTGCACAATATCCGGAAATTTCCTGTTTCAGCAGTTCAGATGATACTATAGCGGTATCGGGAAATTCAGGCGGTACTTCACAGGCAACACTTACACTTTTCGGAGCTATTCCAGTTAAAAATATAGAAGTCCATGAGGAACAAGCCCCTGTACTCGTTGCCGGTGGAAATCCGTTCGGAATAAAACTTCTTATGGATGGCGTAATGGTCACTGAACTCGGTGAGGTGGAAACTCAGAACGGTGAAAAAATATGTCCGGCGGAAGTTGCCGGTATTCAGATAGGAGACATAATAAAATCTGCCGACGGAAAGAACATAACCTCTAATGACGAGATTCAGGAAGTAATCAACAACAGCGAGGGCAGAAAAATTAAAATAGTTATATCACGTAACGGCAAGGATTTCCCTGTATTTCTTAAAGCCGAGTACTCACCTACTTCGGAAAAGTGGCGAGGCGGTATGTGGGTACGTGACAGTATAGCAGGTATTGGTACGATAACTTTCTTCAACAAGACTACAGGTGAATTTGCCGGTCTCGGACACCCTGTATGCGATTCGGATACAGGCGAACTTGTACCGATTTACAGCGGTGAAGCGGTACAGGTAGAAATTACCGATACAAAAAAAGGGTCAAAGGGCATACCAGGTGAACTACATGGGCAATTCATGTACGGCGGAAGTTTCGGCATACTGAATAAAAATAATTCGTGTGGTGTATACGGTTTACTTTCGGAAGAAGCTGTAAAAACACTGTATGAAAATTCACGTGAATATAAAATGGGCTATCGACAGGAAGTAAAAACCGGTGAAGCGGAAATACTGACGACTGTTTCCGGCGATACTCCGAAGAAATATAAGGTTGAAATAGAAAAAATAGATTATAACAGTGCTGAGAGTACAAAAAATATGATTATCCGGATTACTGACGAGGAATTACTTGATATAACCGGCGGTATCGTACAGGGTATGAGCGGAAGCCCTGTCATACAGAACGATAAAATTATAGGAGCTGTGACACACGTGTTTGTCTCAGACCCGACTAAAGGTTATGCCATTTTTGCTGAAAATATGGCGGAATATCTTAAAGGGTAAAATAAAAATGGGCGTTACAATAAGTAACGCCCGAAAAGAAAAATAGGGTTCAGATTATCTGTTTTCCTCACTGAAACCGCTGTCCACGAGGTCAATGAGTGCATCAACAGCGGCTCTTTCGTCAGCACCGTCAGCGATAACTTTTACGTTAGTACCGCCTACGATACCGAGTGAGAGAATACCGAGCAGGCTCTTGGCATTAACTCTGCGTTCTTCCTTTTCAATCCAGATAGATGACTTGAATTCGTTAGCCTTCTGAATGAAGAAAGTAGCCGGTCTTGCATGAAGTCCAACCTGATTTTTAACCATTACTTCTCTGACAAACATATACAACTCTCCTATTCTATATATTGCACCCGCAAAGTCGGGTACTTATTGCAAATGTATTTCAATTGCTGATATTAATTATACATACAAAATTTCTTATAGTCAAGGCTTTTTTTCTTTAAACGCCAGTTTTTCAAGAAATTCTACATTTAGTTTAAATGTATGAGTTATTTTTTCGATTTGGTTGTTGATATTCACTATAAAAAGATTTAACATAATTTGTTTAAATGACACAATTTTCAACATACTATTATGTGGATTATCTCTAAACAGAATTTTTTCAATATATTTAAATTTCAGATTTATTATAACTTTCCAGTAAATCGGGTCTTCGTTCAGCGGTAATTTCAATGCTTTTTTCGAGACGCCATTTTTCTATATTTTTATGATGTCCGGAAAGAAGTACCGCCGGAACTCTTTCACCATCCCATACTTCCGGTCTTGTATACTGTGGGTACTCCAGCAGACCGCTATAAATACTTTCGTCCTTGAAGCATAATTCGTCGGAAAGTACACCGTCACACATTCTTGCGATGGCATCTACAACAGCCATTGCCGGAATCTCACCACCGGTCAGGACGTAATCGCCTATGGAAATTTCCTCGTCAACTATCTTGTCGATAATACGCTGGTCAACGCCCTCGTAGTGACCGCATATAATTAAAATATTTTCCATTTTAGAAAGTTCGATAGCTTTCTGTTGAGTGAAAATTTTTCCTTTCGGCGACATATATATTGTATGCGGTTTTGTACCGGTTTCGTTACATACAGCCTGATAACAGTTATAAATCGGCTCACACTGCATGACCATACCCATACCGCCACCATATGGCGTATCGTCTACACGGCGGTGTTTATCGTTTGTGTATTCCCGAATCTGTCGGCAGTTTATGTGTATTTTGCCTGCTCTTCTTGCACGTCCGACTATGCTTTCACCTAATACGGCCTCACACATTTCCGGAAATAATGTAGCTATTTCTATTTTCACTTCTTTACCTCTCTGATTTCAACAATTTTACAATAACTAAAAGAACATCTATCATAATTACAGGTTTCCGGAACAGAAATTCTCAAATTTTCACAACCCCTAAAAGCAAAGTTTTCTATTATTTCTGTATTTTCAGAAACTATCAGCCTTTTAAGATTTCTACATAAATCAAAAGCAAAGCGTGGGATTCTTTTTATATTATTAATGTCTATCTTTTCAAGATTATGACACGATGCAAAAGCACTGCTTCCCATTTTGATACAATTTACTGAAATATTTACTTCAACAAGTTTGCTACACCTATAAAATGATTTTTCACCGATTTCTGTTACAGTATCCGGAAAATTGACCTTTTGTATTGTTTTATTTTGACTGAAAGCACCATTGCCGATTATTGTCACACCATATGGTATAGTTACTTCCTCACTTTTGCCGGTGTATTCAACTAATACGCCGTTCTCTATGTCAAAATCGTTCGGGTCATACGATTCTTCTGGCTGTTTTTCGGGAGTTACCGGAACATTTACCGTTGAAAAGTCGGAATCTTTTGAAAGCATTTTAACAATCATTTTCAGCGATTCAACTTCATTTTCAAGATTTTCTATTCTTGCAAGAATTTCATTCTCATTCATGATTTTATCCTCCTTTTTTTATAATCAGTGTCTTAATTCAACGTCTTTACAGCCATAAAAAGCATCTCTGCCGGTTTCACAGGTTTCAGGAATGGAAACATTCAGATTTTTACAGTAATAAAAAGCACATTCTCCTATTGTTTTTATATTCTTGGAAAATATCAGTTCTTGAAGACTTTCACAACTGATAAAAGCACTGCTCCCTATTTCTATAACATTATCAACATCTATTTTTTCCAGTTCAGAACAATCACAAAAAACATATTCACCTATTCTGGTAACATTTTTTGAATTATTCACCTCAACAAGATTTTGACACCTATAAAATGCATACTCCCCTATTTCCGTTACAGTATCCGGAAAATTTACTTTTTTTATCGTCATATTCTCTCTGAAAGCCTCATGTTCTATTTTTGTCACGCCATAGGGTATAGTTACTTCTTCATTTTTGCCAAGATATTTATATAAAATTCTGTTTTCTATGTCAAATTCTTCAGGGGCATATGATACTTCCGGTGTTGTTTCGGGAACATTCTGTGTATTTGCCGATACAAAACCGATACCTTCTACTTCAACGCTTTTACAGTCCGTGAAAGCATTTTCACCGGCTTCACAGGTCTGCGGTATAGATACTACAAGATTTTTACAGTTACAGAAAGCGTAATCTTCAATCATTTCGGTATTTTCGGAAAACATCAGCATTTCAAGCGACGTACAGTTTTCAAAAGCACAGAAACATACGCATTTTACGCTGTCAACGTCAATTTTTTCAAGTCTGTAACATCTTTCAAAAGCCCATGCTCCTATTTTACGTACTTTTTTAGAGTTATTCACTTCAACAAGATTACTGCATTGTAAAAATGCATTCTCACCGATTTCCCTTAAAGTTTCGGGGAAATTTACTTTTTTAAGTGTCTGATTATTCTGAAAAGCAGATTTTCCTATTTTCCGGATACCATAAGGGATAGTAACTTCTTCTCTTTTACCGAAATAGTCATATAAGACTTCGTCTTCTATATAGAATTCATCAGGGTCATACTCTTCATCATCGGATTCTTCAGCGGACTTTTCAGCGATATACCGTGCAGGTAAATTATTAAAAACTTCTTCTGTTATCGTGTCGGAAACAGTCTGTTCCTTTTCAGAATCTTCTGAAGAAACTGCAATTATATTTCTGAGTTCTTTTAATGCTTTTTCGATATTTTCTATCTGCAAAAGAATTTTATTATCGTTCATGAAATTATCCTCCTTTTAATTATTTACCCCTCTGATTACTACTTTTTTACAACCATAAAAAGCATCGTTACCGATTTCACATGTAGCAGGAACGGAAATATGCAGATTTTTACAATTATAAAAAGCCTTTTCACCTATTTTAGTAACATTTTTGAAATTATCCACAACAAGACTTTTACAATTATGAAAAGAAGAGTTTCCTATTTCAGTGAGAGTATCCGGACAATTTACTTTTTTTATTGTCTTCTTTTCTCTAAAAGCATTCTTTGCGATTCTTGTCACGCCATAAGGTATATTAACTTCTCCACTGTTGCCAAGGTATTCACATAATACGCCGTTCTCTATGTTAAATTCTTCCGGCTGTTTTTCAGGAGTTGTCTGAGCCTTTACCGGTAATAATCCGGCATCTTTTTTCAGCATTTTAATAATAACTTTCAGCTTTTCCACTTCATTTTCAAGATTTTCTATTCTTTCATTATCGTTCATGAAATTATCCTCCTTTTAGTTTTTTACTTCTCTTCTTAAAACTTTTTTACAGCCCTTAAAAGAATATCTTGCACTATCTTTAACATATTTACAGGTATTAGGAATAGAAATTATTAAATTTGAACAATATTCAAAAGCTCCATCGCCTATTTCTTTTATATTGTCAGAAAATTCCAGTATTTTAAGACTGTTACACCAACAAAAAGCATTATAATCTATTTCTTTAACATTTTCAATATTTATTTTTTCAAGTTTAGAACAGTGGGCAAATGCCTCTTCTCCTATTTTTATAACGTTTTTTGCATTATTCACTTCAATAAGATTTTTACATATTTCAAATGCTTGTACACCAATTTCTGTTACAGTTTCAGGAAAATTTACTTTTTTTATTATTTTATTTTCTCTAAAAGCATAACCACCGATTTTTATTACTCCATAAGGTATTGTTACTTCCTCACTTTTACCTATGTATCTATATAAAATTCTGTCATCTATGATAAATTCTTTAGGGTCATATGGCTTTGATACATTATTACAAATTTCTATCGGTTGTTTTTCGGGAGTCGTCTGAACTTTTACAGGTAGAGATTGAGCAAATTCTAAAAGAGTCTTAAACATTTCGCTATTTCGGAATTTTATTTCTCCATTCATTCCGCATAAAATTTGATTTAGTTCATTTAATTTATAGTTTAGTACACTTATTTGTCTATCTCTGTCTTGTAAAATGTTATTTAGCCTCTTTAATTCACCTCTTAGCCAATTTATTTCTCCATTTTGTTTTGATAAATTTTGGTTTTGTTTAGATAATATATGATATAGATTTTTTATTTCTATATCTTTTTCATTTATTGTATCTTTTTGTTGATTTATTTTCTCATTTAGATTACCTATTTGTTGATGTAAATTCTTATTCATAAATTTATCCTCCTTTAGTCAAAAAGTCCGTCTATAACTTTAATGGTCATGATGTTGTTGTCAATATCGGTAGAAATGACTACATCCGCAATAGCCGGTATCAGATACTCCCTGTCCGTACCCTTTATCACGTATACATCATTCGCACCGGTCTGCATGACGTCGGTTATTTTGCCGTAAATAACGCCGGTTTCAACGTCCCTGACCTCAACGCCTATCAGGTCTTGTATAAAATATGTGTCGTCATCGAGTTCGAGGTCATCACGGTGCATATACAGAATTTTATTCCTTAATTTTTCCGCCTGCTCCGGAGTGTCCACGCCCTCTAACTTCGCTATTACCATACCTTTCGCAACTCTTGCCCTTTCTATGAAAACTTCCTGTTTATTCATGAAAAGCCTGTCAAATTCGCATAAAAGTTCCGGAACGTCTGTATAAGGCATTATTTTTACTTCACCTCTTATACCGTGCGTATTTACTATCTTTCCAGCCTCTAAATATTCCTTTTTCATCTTACTCCTCCGTTCATAGAATATTTTTTAATTCCCTGATAAATTCTTCAAAAGTCTTATAACAGAAATATGCCTGATTGTATTCTGTACTGCCGTTATTGTCATGGGCTTCATTATTACAGTATTTTTTTACCTCAAATAATTTTGATATTAAATAATCATAAAGCAGATTTTTTTTCTGCACATATTCAGGTTACTGTTGAGTGTATGGTCATCAGGACTACAACCTGCTACATTATGTAACAATACACATTTTATACCCTTTTCAAGTCCTATCCGTATCTGCATTAAAGCAAAGTCAATCCTGTGTTGTTTCATCTGATTATTTGCATCGTTAAGCAATACTGACATCTCAGATTTTTTTTGGCTGTAATAACTCCGATTATACGAATTTATATCATATCCGTTTCTGTCATAGCCTTTTTTGTTATAACCTTTTCTGTCATAACCCTCTCTGTCGTAACCTTTTTTATTATAACCGTCTTCGTCATAATAGTTATTATCATATATTTTCTTGCCTATTGCCGTGGCTGTACTTACAACAGCTGTTACTGCCAGTGCAATCCATTTTTCATACATAATATTATAACTCCTTATTGTTTATCAGTTTCTTAAACCAGTAATCTAAATCAAGCGTTGCTCCTGAATGTTTTCCCTCCGGAACAATATAGCATTCTTCCATTAAATTTTCCGTGAATCCGTGATAATTTATAACCTCGTCCTTACCACCCACTACAGCGGAAATATTCTGAAAATTATCGGAAATTTTTCCGAAAAGTTCCATAAAGATTCTTATATCTCCTTTATAGTCGAGTTCCGGAAGCGTTATGAACGGACACAGGCAAGTACTTACAAGCACAGTAGGGGCTTTAAATTCCTGCGATAAAAGCAGTGCAAAGAATCCGCCTAAACTCGTACCGACTATATAATCGGGTTTGTTTTCGTTAAATATATTTTTTAAATCCCGACGAATTTGGGAAGGTGTTTTTGCATCATAATCAATATGTGGCGATATTACTTCATGGCCCAGTTTCTTCAGAACCATACAGGCAGTATTTTCCGCACTGCCTTTATATCCGTGAATATTCAGTATTTTCAAAATTTACACTCCTTTTTCCATGATACGCCTTTTTATTTCGGACATCTCAACGGGAGTATAATTTATACGTTCCGCACTCACACAGAAACTTCTTTCCGAAACATCTGTATATATGGGATTCCCGTGAACGTGTCCGAAAATATTCGCATACGGCATATTTTTATTTATATACAGTGGTTCGTGTGAGACAAGCCAGAAATTTTCATAAATTATCGGATAACGACTTACTCCGGAAAATCCACATTTATAGTAATAATCTTCACTTTCAGTATCGTGATTTCCAATTACAAGAAATTTTTCACCGTTCAGATTCCGGCATATTTCTTTGTTTTTTTCCATATCGTAAAAAGAAAAATCACCTGCCAGAAAAACTTTATCATTTTCCGAAACAATATTATTCCAGTTATTAATAATAGTGCTGTCCATTTCCTCAACGCTTTTAAAGGGTCTGTTTTCGTAGATTAATATATTTCCGTCACCGAAATGTGTATCTGCTATAAAAAATATTTTCATGAATTTTCCTCGCTTATATAATTCAACCCTCCACCTAAAAAATGGAGGGTTTTTTTATTATTAATTCAGTTTTTCATTTCAAAGTTTTCGCCGAGTACATCTTTATTCGCTTCAAGAATAGGATTTATACAATTATTCAGGAATTCTTCAACCTGCTGTGAACTTCTTCCGGTATAGCTTTCCGGTTTGAGAACGGCATCGAGTTCTTCTTTTGTTACCATAAACATAGTGTCTGCTAAAATGAGTTCGCACAGATTGTTGTCCTTGCCGTAAACTTTTACCTGTTCACCGGCAATCATTGAATAATCCATAATTCTGTCATGGAGTTCCTGACGGTTTCCGCCTTTCTTTACGGCATCCATCATGATATTCTCGCTTGCCATGAACGGCAGTTCAGCCATTACACGACGGCGTATAATTTCCGGATATACAACAAGTCCGTCTGTGACGTTCATCATTATGTTGAGTATAGCGTCGACGCCTAAAAATGCCTCTGCAACGGAAATTCTCTTGTTTGCGGAATCGTCTAAAGTTCTTTCAAACCACTGTGTACCAGCAGTAAACGCCGGATTAAGACTGTCTATCATTACGTATCTTGCAAGTGATGTTATTCTTTCACAACGCATAGGATTACGTTTATAAGCCATTGCCGAAGAGCCTATCTGTTTCTTTTCACGAGGTTCTTCCATTTCCTTGAAACTCTGTAAAATACGCATATCGTTTGAAAATTTACTGCATGACTGTGCAATACCACTCAATACCGCAAGTACCTGTGAATCCATTTTTCTTGAATAAGTCTGTCCGGAAACTGGTACTACAGAATCAAAGCCCATTTCTTCGGCTATCATTTTTTCGAGTTGTTTTATCTTGTCTGTATCACCCTCAAACAGTTCCATAAATGAAGCCTGTGTGCCGGTAGTACCTTTAGAACCCAGTAATTTAAGTGTGGAAATTCTGTATTCGAGGTCTTCAAAGTCCATGAGAAGTTCATTCAGCCAGAGTGTAGCACGTTTGCCGACCGTAGTAAGCTGTGCCGGTTGTAAGTGTGTATACGCAAGGCAAGGCATATCCTTGTATTCGTTGGCGAACTTTGCAAGGTTATTCATTACGTTAATAAGTTTACGCTTTACAACCTGTAAGGCATCACGCATTATAATAACGTCCGTATTGTCTCCGACGTAACATGAAGTCGCACCAAGATGTATTATTCCGGCAGATTCCGGACAAGCCTGACCGTATGTGTATACGTGTGACATTACGTCATGACGGCATACCTTTTCACGTTCAGAAGCCATATCGTAATCAATATCATTGATATGTTCTTCAAGCTGTCTGACCTGCTCCGCGGTGACCGGAAGTCCGAGTTTCATTTCAGCCCTTGCAAGAGCTACCCACAGTTTACGCCATGTAGTGAACTTCTTGTCTGCGGAAAAGATATACTGCATTTCCTCACTGGCGTAACGGGTACAGAACGGGCTTTCATAACTGTTTGTATTGTTATTCATTCTAACAATCTCCTTTTGTTTTTAAATTACATTCTAATTATATCATTTTGATGATACGGTGTCAATAATACAAAAAATAAACTCTCCGGACTTTTTCTGTTTCGGAGAGAATATTATTATAGTTCATGATAGTACGGACATATATCCTCATAGTGACCATCTTTCATCCGGAAACCTTTCGGGATAGTGCCAAGCTGTATAAATCCCAGACGCTCATATAAATGGCGTGCGTGTATATTGGTTGCGACTACTGCATTGAACTGCAATATACTGAAATTATGCTTTTTACCTTGCACAAGACAGTCAGAAACCAACTTTTCACCTATATGCATACCCCTTGAATTTGAAGATACTGCATAACTTGCATTGCATATATGTCCACAACGTCCGATATTATTTGGATGCAGAATATAAAGACCATATATATTACCGCTTTCCGTATCTTCTGCAACTGCACTATAAGACTGTTCCGCAAAAAATTTTTTACCTGTTTCAAGTGATAGTAATTCTTCCTGCGGAAAAGCTATACCGTCCTCTACTACTTCATTCCATATGGCTGTCATTTCCGGAATGTCTTTTTCACTGTATTCTCTTATTATTATGTTCATGTGAACTAACCATTGTATAACAGGGAATAATTATTCCCTCAATCCATACTCCTTTCTTAATTATGATTGTATTCTTTACTTATTTTCATTATAACATATTGTTTTTTTATTTGTCAACCTTAACACATCATTTCAAATCCTCAAGTTTTCCGTGTTTTTCGTAACGTGCTGTACGGATTATTTTATTGTTATCGTCCACGAATACAACTTTAGGCGGATTTTCTTTAAGTTCTTCCGGCGACATATCCGCATACGACATTATTATAATATAGTCGCCTTTCTGACCGCTTCGGGCTGCCGCACCGTTCAGACAAATAACACCGCTTCCACGTTCACCGGCAATGACGTATGTTTCTATGCGACTTCCGTTATTGACGTTCACTATATGGACGTGTTCATATTCGTATATATTGGCGGATTCCATTAAATCCTCGTCAATGGTTATACTGCCGATGTAATCAAGTTCCGCCTGTGTAATCACAGCACGGTGAATCTTACTTTTCAATACTGAAATCTTCATTTAAATATCCTCTGTAAAAAAATTATCAATAAGCCTTGTTTTTCCGATATATACCGCCATGGCACATAATGCCGGACGGTCAAGGGTTTCAATCTGTTGCATAGTTTCGGCGTCAACTATCTTTACATAATCTATTCTTGCAAGCGGTTCGGTATCAATAACCGACTTTATTTCAGAAATTATTTCCTGACAGTCTTTCACACCGGATTTTATAAGTTCCTGACCTCTTTTCAGCGAACGTGACAGAATCAATGCGGACTGTCTTTCTGCCGGACTTAAATATGTGTTCCGTGAACTCTTTGCGAGACCGTCATCTTCTCTTATAATCGGACAGCCTATTATTTCAATATCCATGTTCAAATCTTCCACCATATGACGTATTACCGCTAACTGCTGGGCATCTTTCTTGCCGAAATATGCTTTATCGGGCTTTACTATATTGAAAAGCTTTGAAACTACTGTACATACACCCCTGAAATGTATCGGTCTGCTAAGTCCGCAGAGTTCTTCAGTAAGAACGGTCATATCTACGAATGACGAAAAATTTTCATGATACATTTCTGACGGTTCAGGGTTGAAAATCATATCACAACCATGTGCTTCTGCTAAAGCCTTATCGTGTTCTAAGTCTCGTGGGTAGCTTTCCAAATCCTCATTCGGCGAAAACTGCATAGGATTCACAAAAACTGATACTACAGTGCGGTTATTATCTCGGTGGGAAGCATCAATCAGACTTGCGTGACCCTCATGCAGATAACCCATAGTAGGCACAAATCCGACTGTAAGACCCTCTGAACGCCATTTCCGAACCTGTTCACGTACTTCTGAAATAGTCTTTACGGTTTTCATTTCAAATCCTCCCTGATTTCAGCTATTATATCGTCATCTATACTGAAAGTGTGTTCCTGAGCAGGAAAATTACCGTTTTGAGTTTCCTCTATATATGCGTTTATACCCTCTCGGAAAATTTTTCCGGCATCTGCGAACATCTTCGCAAACTTAGGTGTATGACCTGTTGTAAGTCCTAACATATCCTGATAAACAAGTACCTGACCGTCACAACCGTTACCTGCTCCTATACCGATAGTGGCGATAGAAAGTTTTTCAGTAATTATCCTTGCAAGTTCAGACGGTACGCACTCCAGAACTACCGCACAAGCACCGGCTTCCTGAATTTTAAGAGCGTCTTCGATAATCTGCTTTGCCCTTTCGAGAGTTTTTCCCTGTACCTTGAATCCGCCGAAAGCATTCACAGACTGCGGTGTAAGTCCGAGATGTGCCACAACTGGTATTGAAGAATCGACAATAGCCCTGATTTGTTCGCAGACTTCCGCACCACCTTCGAGTTTAACGGCAGATGCTCCGCCCTCTTTTATGAGACGTCCGGCATTTACTACGGCGTCATAAGTGCTTGTCTGATATGACATGAACGGCATATCCGCAACAACAAAGGCATTTTTCGCACCTCGTGTGACCGCTTTCGTATGATGTATCATGTCTTCCATAGTGACCGGTAGTGTAGTATCATAACCTAACATTGTCATTCCGAGGGAATCACCGACGAGTATGGAATTTATACCGCATTCGTCGATAATTCGGGCTGTTGTGTAATCGTAAGCAGTAAGCATCGTTATTTTTTCGCCTGATTGCTTCTGCTTCAGTATCGTTGCAACAGTATTTTTCATAGCTTTTTACTCCTTTTTTTAATGAATCTTTTCAATAAAAATATTCCCTGTTCAAGAGGTTCAATTCTTTTTGATTCGATTTTAATTAATTATAGCATAGTCCGGAAGATTTTTCAAGTTTTTATTGACAGAAATTTTCGGTCATGATATAATTTTAATATATTACATAAGGAGCGGAATACTATGGACAAAACTGAAAAACTCAGTCAGCTAAAGGAATATCTGACTAAAATAGAGGAAGACATTTCCGTATCTGATATGAATGATAAACAGAATCTCATGAACAAACATATAACCGAATGTCTTAAATATATTTCTCAGCTTATTGAAGAAATCATAAATGAAAATTCAGTCAGACAATTACGAAACGGAAACCGTTTCTTCATAACTAAAGACCAGACTTATGAACTTACTTCAAAAAGTAACGCACGAATAAGCGATATTGCCGACGAATTAAACAGAGTAACGGCAACCAATAATACTTCAAAAATAACAACTACATGGATTACAGACTGGCTTATTTCCGTTGGTATTCTTGAAATAAATAACTCCGGACAAAGAGTACCGACACAAGCCGGAAATGATATGGGTATAACTTCACAGTTAATACAAGTTTCATATAGTAAAGTTAATATCATAAATTACTATTCATTCGATGCACAAAAATATATATATGATAATATAGACAATATAATTGATTTTCATTATAATTACAAACAAACTAAAACTAAATTACAATCAAAAAATGCGTTTTTTATAAAAGACGAACAACTTTCACAGTTAAAAACTTTCAATAAAGTTACGGTAAGCGACATTGTAAATGAACTCAACAAATTCATAACAGAAAATGACACAAAAAAATACAACCTGTAAATATTACAAACTGGCTTCTTGAAATGGATATACTTACAAAAAATGATTCCGGAAACAGAGTACCAACACAAAAAGGTAAAGAAATGGGCATAGTATCAGAAGAAAAAATCAGTATGGACGGAAGAACATATCGGACTAATTTTTATTCTGAAAATATGCAAAGATACATATATAATAATATCAGAAATATTATAAATAATAAATAAAACAAAAAACTCCCTGATTCATAAATCAGGGAGTTGATTATATCAGGGTGGGAGATGGGATTCGAACCCACGCTCTTCGGGACCACAATCCGACGCTTTAACCAGCTAAGCTACACCCACCATAAATATAAGTGGCGCGCCTTGCTGGATTCGAACCAGCGGCTTACTGCTTAGAAGGCAGTTACTCTATCCAGCTGAGTTAAAGGCGCATAAAAAATGGAGCGGGTGATGGGAATCGAACCCACGTAACCAGCTTGGAAGGCTGGAATTCTACCATTGAACTACACCCGCATCGGTGTCTGTGTTTCAACAGAAATTATTTTATCACATAATGCGGAAAAAGTCAATAGCAAAACGTAAAAAACGTCATTTTATACAAAATTTTCTGCAAACAAAAATTAAATATCCGACTACTTCAACAAATCGGCAGACAGTTTCAGAATCTGAAAAAGTTTTTTCTGGTCAGTTTCGGAACGCTCCTGTAAAATTCTGTACGCTTCCAACGGTATATTTTCGCCGTCGTTATCGGAATCAATATTTTCAAGAAGCCTGCTCAGTGATACGGAAAGTCCGTCCGCTATTTTCCCGATACTTTCAAGAGTAGCATTTTTTTCACCTCTTTCAAGCTGTCCGATGTACGTCGGGTGCAGACCACATTTTTCGGCGAGTGCCTCCTGACTCATATGCTGATTAGTCCGGTAACTCCTTATGCGTCTGCCGGTCTCGATAGATATTTTACTCATTAAATAAAACCTCCTTTTTTTTAATTAAAGTATATAGTCATTTTATTTTAAACAGACTATTGACTGTTATTTTGTTATGATATATACTATAAGTATCGAAAAATGTCGGATAGTGTTTTTTTCTGTAGTTATTAATCATATCAAAATGTAACATTTTTGTAATATTAAAGTCATTCAGACGTCACAAAAGAGTAGTAAAATATAATTTAAGTAATTTATTAGGTTTTCCACTTGCATTATAAAGAAAATTATAATATAATGTATTTGTGAAAAAACATTAAGTTAAAATAAAAAAATATATTTTTCCGTAAACTTTTTTGTCCTTTAAAGTCACTTATATATGAAGTAATAATCAGGGAGGGAATAAAATTGTAAAAATAAAAAAATATTTCATTGTAATGTCACTTTGCAGGGCGTTATGATGTTATATAAAAAGGAAAAATATATATTTTTTTCAAAGGTTGTGATAAAATATGAAAAAAAAATCAGGAAATCAATGCGGAAGACGAGGTGAAAAAATTTTCAGTAATATATGTATAATACCCAGTCTGGCAGGCGTACTTATATTCTTTCTGATACCGTTTGCAATAGTAATCTATTATTCTTTCGTGAATAATTCCGTACCGGCACAGAGCGATTTTGTAGGACTGGAAAATTACAAGGCTATTATCCAGAATACAGCATTCCGGAAAGCCTCAACAAATACCGCATTGTTTTCGGTAATTGCCATACCCCTTGCGGTAATAATTCCGCTATGGCTTGCGGTACTTCTCGAAAGAAACATACCTTGTAAAAGCATATTCCGGACTTTCTTTCTGAGTCCGCTTATGACCCCGACGGCATCTGTTGTACTCGTATGGCAGGTAATGTTTCATAATCATGGTACTGTCAATCAGATAATCGAAAAATTCGGCGGTAATCCTGTAGACTGGTTAAGTTCAAAATACGGCTTCTATGTCATAATACTGATGTTCCTGTGGAAGAATATAGGTTATAATATGATTCTTTTCATGTCGGCAATAGGCGGTATACCGAAAGATATTCTCGAAGTAGCCGAACTTGAGGGTGCAAGTAAAGCGTATCAGTTTTTTCACATAAAATTACGGTATCTTTCACCGACCATATTATTTGTACTTATACTTTCGCTGATAAGTTCGTTTAAAATTTTCCGTGAAATATATCTTTTAGTCGGAAATTATCCGATTGACAGGCTATATATGTTACAGCACTTCATGAACAACACGTTTGAAAAATTCAACTATCAGAAACTTTCCACATCTGCGGTACTGTTTTCGCTTGTAATGATAGTCGTAATTGCGGTACTGCTTATTACTGAACACTTTTTCGGAAAGGACGTTGAAAATTAATGATTTCAAATAGAAAAAAACGTATTTTCAATATCATGATTGCAGTATTCGTCGGGCTTGTTGCCGTGATGTTCATATTGCCTACCGTCCTTACTCTTGCAAACTCTTTCATGACAGCCAATGAAATTTCAGCTAATTACGGTGCAATGATGGGTAATATGTCAGGCGAGGGAAAAAAAGTATTCATTTCTGAAAATGTAAATCTGAAATTCATTCCCGACAAGGCTACACTTTCACAGTACAAGAGCGTACTTTTCAAGAATCCGGAATACCTTTTCAAATTCTGGAATTCTGTAATACTTACAGTACCGATAACACTGTTTCAACTTGGCGTAGCCGTCCTGACATCTTATGGCTTTTCACGTTACAACAACAAAGTAAAGAATCTTATATTTTTTGCATATATAATACTTATGCTTATGCCGTATCAGGTAACGCTTGTACCGAATTATCTTGTTGCGAAAAGTTTCGATATACTTGATACAAGGTGGGCTATAATATTACCAGGTATATTCTCACCGTTCAGTGTGTTTCTTCTCACAAAAGTAATGCGGAGAATACCTGTATCATACGTCGAGGCGGCAAAACTCGACGGTGCGAACGAATGGCAGATTATGACACAGATATATGTTCCTATGTGCAAAAGTGCATTGATTTCAATAGGTATGCTTGTATTTATAGATTACTGGAATATGGTTGAACAGCCTATTATACTTATTACTGACCCTGATGCAGTATCGGCATTACACCCGCTGTCCGTATTTCTTTCACAGATAAATTCCGGAGATATAGGGCTTGCGTTTGCAGTAGGAACAGTCTATATGATACCGACTATACTTATGTTCCTTTACGGTGAAGACTATCTTGTAGAGGGTATCACCGCAGGAGGAATAAAAGGTTAATATAAAAGGAGATTACAAAATGAGTGAAAAAAATACAGAAATCTACACCCCCAACAGAAAACGGGAAATAATAAAGAATGTCCTTATAGTTTTTCTTATAATAATGCTTATACTTACTTTCTGTTCAAATACGATAATGAATAAATCTCTTGCGGAAATAACTACAGAAACGGCAACTTCCGGAAAACTTACTGAACGTATACGGGGTAGCGGTCTTGTAGAATCCAATCAGTCATACGACGTGAAAATTGACGGAAACAAAATCATTGATACCATTATGATTAAAACCGGTCAGGAAGTAAAGAAAGATGACGTTCTTTTCACGATAGGTACGGAAGAAAGCAAAGAACTTGAAGAAGCTGAAACCGCATTGAATACCCTTGAACTTGAATATCAGAAAGCCTTACTTGTAGCACCGGAAGACTATTCCGCTGAAAATCAGGCAATCAGTAATGCCCGTGATGACCTCAACACCGCTATCGCAAAACGTAACAATGCCGCTGCAAATTCCGGAACTTCTCAGCAGGCACTTTACAACTACAATACCAACAAAAACGAACTTGCAAGAAAAACAAAAATTCTTGATAAATTACAGTCTACGATAATCGCAATAGATTCAGATTCATATTCCGGTGCGGCGGTTGAATATACCGGTAACCTTGTATTTCTTTACAACGAATATACTACAGCAGAATCGGATTATAATTCCGCATATCAGCTTTATACAGCTATGCTTACCGGTATGCCGTCAGATTTACCGACAGACGAAATTACAGAAAATAATGAAAATCCCGAAAACAATGAAAATAATAATGACAACGATATATCCGACAATGCAAGAGTTTCTGAAAATGAAGAAACTGATAATAACGGAAGTTTTTCCGAACCTGCTCAGTATAACGCTTCATACGATTACGACATTGAAGAACTTAAAGCAGATATGGAATATAAAGAAGAAGTCCGTAATAATGCCCTCAATGAATACAACAATACAAAGTACAGTATAAGAAACAATTTAATGAATCAGCTTTACAGTGTCGAAAGTGAAATTGATAACCTTAATGTACAGATTACTAATTACGAATCCTCACAGACAACCGGTGGTGATTCCATGTCAGTAGAAGATTACGACGAACAGATACGTCAGAAACAACAGGCTCTTGAAACTCTTATAGCTGAACTAAACAAATCAAAAAGCGAAAACGATTTAGCTAACAAGACAAATATGCTTGAAATCGAAGCAAAGAAAAAAGAAGTAGACAAAATGAAAGAAAAAATAGAAAAATTAAAAGCAGAAAGCGAAATAACTGAAATAAAATCAAAATATAACGGTATTGTAAGTGCGATAAATATAAAAGTCGGTGAAGAAACCGTACCCGATATGCCACTTGCGGTAATCGACATTGCCGACGAAGGTTACACTGTAGAACTCACTGTAGATGCCGAAAAAGCTAAGAAAATCAAAAAAGGTATCGAAGCAGACGTTGTAAACAACTGGAACGGCGATATAACAGCGATACTCACTGACATCAAGAACGATACTAAAGCCGGTTCAAAAAACAGAATACTTAAATTTTCCGTGACCGGTGATGTAAGTACTGGTACTATGATAGATTTATCCATACCATGCGGAAGTGGCACATATGATACCATAGTACCGAAGAGTGCAGTATATAAGGATAGTAAAGGTTCTTTCGTACTGGTTGTAAATTCAAAGAGTTCACCGCTCGGCAACAGATATTTCGCCGACAGGGTAGATGTTGAAGTACTTGCTTCCGACGAAGTTTCAAGTGCCGTACAGGGCGGAATAACTTCCGGAAATTACATAATCACTACCGCAAGCAAACCGGTAAGTCCAAAAGACCAGGTTCGTATGAAAGACAATTAAAGGCGGTGTTTCGGGTGAAACGCAATATAAAATATCTAATTGTTTCGGTACTGAATATTGTCGTAATAACAGCGATAATTATACTTTCAGTAACCGGAAATTCTCTGGCGGTATCGCAGAAATATAACTATACCGCTGACATCTGGAAAAACGGCAGTCCGGACAGTTTCGCACAGACAAGTGTATTTCTTTCGGAAGATTCCGGCTTCTCGACGGATTCATTAAATGCAGTCCGTGCGGAACTCGTCAAGGAATTGCAGAACGTATCAATTGAAACTGACGGGAAAAATCTTCCGTATGCCGAAGCATACAGTACACCGGCAGGTACTTACAATATACGTGGCGACCTAACCGGAAAATCTGATGCTGTTCTTACCGCAGTCGGCGGAGATTTCTTCATGTTCCGTAATTTCAGGTTAGTAAATGGTTCATTTTTCAGTGACGGCGACTTAATGCACGATGGTGCAGTTATTGACAGGAATCTTGCATGGGAATTATACGGTTCATGCGACGTTGCCGGAATGTACCTCTATATTGACGGCGTTAAATTCTATATATCCGGAGTTATTGAAAATCCGGAATCTGAACCGGAAAAAAACTGTATCGGCAAACTTCCACGGATATATGTATCATATGACGGTATGGCGGATATTATTAAACTTTCCGGAAACACCGGAAATTCAACTGATATTTCAGAAAAATTCAGTAAGATAACCTGTTATGAAACTGTTTTCCCGAATCCTGTTGAAAATTTTGCATACAATGCCGTAAAGAAACAGTTTGAAGAAAAATATACAGATAAATATTCCATAGTAAAAAACAGTACACGTTTTAAACCGTCAGTGCGTTCAAAGGCTTTCAAAAAAATAGCAGACTATGCCGTAATAAAAAACAACATAAATTATCCGTACTGGGAAAATGCTTCACGAATTGTAGAATTTAAGTTGACATTTATATATTTTTCACGTACAATATTAATTATAGTACCTGCTCTTACTATGTTATGGCTTGCGATACTTGCTGTCAGGTTCGTGAAAAGAAAAAAACCTGTTGTTATGCGTGCGGTATCGGTATTTATCAGCAGACAAAGAAAAAATTTCAGAGAAAAAATATTGAAAAAACAAGAGAAAGTATAAATAAAAATTTTAAATAGAAAGGTCAATATATAATGAAAAATTCAATTATTAAACGTTCAGTCAGCGGTGTGCTTACATTAGCTATAGTATTTTCCGCCTACTCCTGCGGTGACAAATCAAATAATGAGAACAGTTCAGACGGAAATTCCGGTGTGAAGTCCGGCGATACACAGACCGCACAGACCGCCAATACAGTAATAAAAAATTCATATAGTTCCGTCGATATAGATATTGACATTCCGGCTGACTACATAGACAGTATGTACTATATCAAAGACACTTCACAGGTACTTATAATGGGTGTAAGCAAAGAGGAAAACAAATTATACCTCACAGATATGGATTTCAGCGGATTCAATGAAATATCCCTTGATTTCCCGAAACCGACAAATTCACAGTCATATCTGAGAACAACTGTATCTCCCGACGGCTTTATATATGCACTTCTTACCCTCATAGATTACGGCGATTTCAAACTCCCTAACTATGATGACCCTAATTTTGATTACGAAAACTTCGACTTCGACGCTATGTACGAGGCTGCTGAATATTCATGTATTCTATATAAACTCAGTCCGGACGGTCAGGTACTTGCGGAAAATGAACTCTCAAATATAAATGATTACAGTAGCGATTCCATATACGAAGGTATACACATAAATAACATAGTCGCCGATAACAAGGGTAATATTCTTATGGCTATGAGCGGTGAGGAAGATATATACCTTATCGCCGACGAAAACGGACGTATCAACGGAAAAATAAGTACCGGTAATGACATTCACTATATAAACGACTTCACAACAGATTCCGACGGAAATATTTTCGCCTGTGGTTACAGTAAAAACGGTGGCAGTGTATTTACCGTTGATATGAATTCAAAGACTT
>JAAVHK010000043.1 GCA_014799765.1 Ruminococcus sp. | reverse complement strand
GTGTACGAGCATAAACGAAAAAGATGTTGTATTTGGTGGTGTGAAAAAACTTGATACAACCATAGAAAACGCCCTGAAAGTAATTGATGCTGATTTGTATATTGTTCTTACAGGCTGTATACCGGAAATAGTCGGAGACGATACCGGCGAAGTAGTAAGCCGTTACGAAGGTGCGGAAAAGCCTGTCATATACGCCTCGACAGCAGGATTCAAGGGCAATAATTACAAGGGTCATGAGCAGGTCATTGATGCTATTATTGACCAGTATCTTGAAAAATCCGACGAAAAGGAAAAAGGTATCGTAAATATATGGGCTGATGTTCCGTATCAGGACTTATTCTGGCTCGGAAATATCAGGGAACTTGAAAAACTTATTTCTGAACTTGGTCTCATACCTAATACGATATTCGGCTATCAGCGAGGAATCGGTAACATTGACCGTATTCCGAAAGCTGAATTTAATCTGCTTGTATCGCCGTGGATATCAGTCGGCAACATGAAGAAAATGCAGAAAAAACTTGATATTCCGTACTTACATTATCCTACACTGCCGATAGGTGCGTTTGAAACAAGTAAATTTCTGCGAGAAGTAGGAAAATTCGCCGGAATCGACGAGCAGAAAGTTGAAAATATTATCAACGAACATGAAAATTATTATTACTATCTCATTGAACGCTATGCCGATATGTTTCTTGAAACACGTGTAATGGCGAAACAGTTCACCGTCGTAGGAGATGCACAATACGCACTTGGAATCACAAAATTCCTTGTGAACGATTTGGGACTTGTTCCGGCGAAACAGTTCATAACCGATGATACGCCGAAAGCATTTCAGGATAAAATAAAAGCTGAATTTGAAAATCTGAATTACGGACTTAAAGCGGAAGTAAGTTTTGAAACAGACAGTTATAAAATCCATAATGAAATAAAATCGCATGACTACCACGGCTATCCGTTGATTTTAGGAAGTTATTACGAAAAAGAACTGACTGAAGATATGTTCGGACATTTTCTTAATATCTCTTATCCTGTACAGGATAAGGTAGTACTTGATGACTTCTACGTAGGCTATACCGGCGGAATACGTCTCATAGAGGATATATATTCCGTTGCGGTACAGCGTTGGAACTGACGGAGGTTAAAAGATGTCATATAAAATAGCGGTTGCAACTTCTGACGGGGAAAATGTCAATGAAACATTCGGTTCTGCAAAAAGTTTCGTAATATATGAAGTTTCGGACGGTGTGTGTAAAAAATCCGGCGAAAGAAATTTTACTACAGAAGAAAATAACTGTAATTCCAAAGTCTGTGGAAATTCAGACGGGTGCGGTTCAGGCTGTAGCGGATATAGTAAACCGTCGGCAAAAGTTGAAATAATTTCCGATTGCAGAGCGGTTGTATGTCGAAAAATCGGTTTTAATATCCGGAAACAGCTTGAACGTAAAGCAATATCGGCATTTGATGTGAGCTGTACAATAAATGAAGCTCTTGAAAAAATAACTTTTTACTATAACCGTATCGACAGGCACGAATCTTTACGGAAATAAAATATGACCGGTCAGCAGGAGGTTTTAAACTTCAGCTGTCCGGTTTTTCATAGCAATAACACTGAAAAAATATTTCAGTAGAAAATATGGAAAAAACCGATGTAAACCGGAAAAATACCGAGTTACAACGGTTTTGTGATAAGTGCGGATAACAGGAGTTGAACCTGCACCGAGTTGCCCCGACCAGCACCTGAAGCTGGCGCGTCTGCCTATTCCGCCATATCCGCATATCAATTATCTGACGTTTAATATTATATCACATTAATTCTGATTTGTCAAGAGGTTTCCGAAAATTTTTCAGAAAAAAATTCAGGACGGATAAAAAAATCCGTCCTTGTGGTATGTAATCAGTATTCTTCGTCTTCTTCGTCGTAAATTTGCTGGATATATTCGTCAAAATATCGTGAAACTTCTTCAAATTCGCTGTCATCGTCGATAGATGCAAGGACTTCCTCGCCGTTTTCCTCTACAACTTTCAGTATGACAAGTTCAAGGTCAACGTCAAGAAAATTTTCGTCCTCAATGGCGGGAAGCATTGCATAATACTGTTCGCCATTCATTTCCACGGCACTGACAAGCTCGAAACATCTTTTATTTTCGTACTGGTCAATAAGCTCGAAAAGTTCGGGGGTAAATTCGTTCATAAGATTCTCCAATCCGGCATAAGCCATTTGATATTTATATTATACATCATCTCCGGTACAATTTCAAGCGGTAATTTCTGTTTATGCACATTGCATTATCGGATAACACCTTTATTGTACACTTCGCCGAAATGTACTAAAATATTCATGAAATTTCAGAAATACTATTGACAAATCACAAAAAGTATGTTATTATATATACAACAAAAGGGAAACAGTATTGAAAGTTCCCTTACAGCTGAATTTACTTGGTCTGGAGTTCGCTCCATGTAGATTAATTACGGCGGAAAGGAAAAGTGAGTCCGATGGAAGAAAGTCTGAATCAGCAGTGCGAAACCGGTGGGCTTGCTGAATGTCTGGTATAATACAACGTGGGAATATAGGCTTTACGCTTGTTCCGTTGATTGATATATTGAATGGTATTTCCAGTCATAAAGCCGATGTATTGCTGATTTTTCCGGTAAACGTTTTAATAGTTGATGACCTGAAATCATGAAAGGCAAGGATTGATTCCGATGAGTATTAATATTATCCGGTAAATTCATTTACATATCTTCTCGACAGAAGATTTTTACAACTGAATAGCAGAATAACCCCGACATTTATTTCATAGCGGGGTTTTTTTGTGCTGTCCGGTTATTTTTTTCCGATAGGCAAGTGCCGATTGTTCCTGTTTGTTATCACCGAATTTATAATAAACATGGTCTTTTATAGCGTCGGGAAGATACTGCTGTTTAACGTAATGGTCGGGAAAATTATGCGGATATAAATAATTCTGTCCGTAAACTTCCGCACCTGCTCCGTCGTAGTGTGTGTTCTGAAGATGTCGTGGAAAGTCAGGCGTACCGGAGTTTCTGAGGTCTTCGAGTGCGGAGTTTATAGCCTCGTATGCACTGTTGGACTTCGGTGCGGTTGCGAGTAATATGACCGCCTCTGCTATAGGTAATCTCGCCTCAGGAAGTCCTAACTGTAACGCCGTATCGACACACGCCTTTGTAATCACAATCGCCTGCGGATATGCAAGTCCGACATCCTCACAGGCGATACACAAAAGCCGTCGGCATAAGGACGTTATATCACCGCTTTCAATCAGTCGGGAAGCATAATGCAATGAAGCATTTTCGTCCGAACCCCTCACCGACTTATGAAAAGCTGACAGAATATCAAAATGCTGGTCACCGTCACGGTCGTAACGCATATTACTTTTCTGTGCGATAATCTCTACAGATTCCGGCGTTATTTCCACTTTACCGCCGGAACGTTCACCGCATATGAAAGCAAGTTCAGCAGTATTCATAGCTTTACGGACGTCACCGCCACAGTTATATGCGATAGTTCTTGTTATATCGTCACTGACTATTATTTCAACGCCGTTTTCCGCTGAGAGTACGGAAAAAGCCCTTTCAACAGCCGGTATAATCTTTTCAGGTGTAACCGCTTTGAACTCAAATACTGTACATCTGCTTATAATCGCACTGTATACCGAAAAATAAGGGTTTT
This sequence comes from Ruminococcus sp., assembly GCA_014799765.1. Lineage (GTDB taxonomy): Bacteria > Bacillota > Clostridia > Oscillospirales > Ruminococcaceae > Ruminococcus. The sequence continues at coordinate 3,485 of JAAVHK010000043.1, read as the reverse complement.
CAGTCGTCGAGGCGATAAGCGTTATATCGCCGTTTTCAATGTATTCAAGTAAAGTCTGCTGTTGTTTTTTGTTGAGATACTGTATCTCATCGAGATATAATAAGATACCGTTTTCCGTTCCGAAAGTTCCTATACCGGCGATTACTTCCTTTATGTCGGCGACAGATGCCGTTGTACCGTTCAGGCGATACAGATTCATACCGCAGTTATCAGCGATAATCCTTGCAACTGTAGTTTTTCCTGTTCCTGAAACTCCATAAAAAATCATATTCGGAACTGTACCGCTTTCGATTATCCGCCGGAGTGGTTTTCCGGCAGACAGTATGTGTTCCTGACCTACAACTTCGTCAAGAGTTTTCGGACGTATTCTGTCGGCAAGTGGTGATGACATATAATTTCCTCTTTTCTGTTTTAATATTATGAATATTTATAAACTGGTGCAGTCTCGAAACCGTCGAGAAGATGTTTCATTTTACCGAATGCAAGTGCCGTACCCTTTGCGGCACAGTTCATAGCGTCCTTAGCAATCGTACATTTTATGCCGAGTGTACGGTTTATGAGATAGGACAGCCCACCCAGTAACGCACCTCCGCCGGTGAGTAAAAGACCGTTATCATAAATATCTCCGACAAGTTCCGGTGGTGATTCTTCAAGCACTTTTCTTACGGCTTCCATTATGGAAAATGTATCATCTTCCACAGCCTTGAAAAGTTCCGTTTCGCTCAGAAGTACCTGTGATGGCAGACCTTTTATGAGACTTCTTCCCTTTACGATAAAACGCACATCGTCTGACGGGTCATAAAGATTACACAGACCTATTTTAACTTTTTCGGCAGTACGTTCGCCAATAAGCAGTTTATACCGGTTCTGCATATACCGTATTATTGAACGGTCTATGGAATTTCCGGCGGTCTTTATGGTATGCGACGAAACAACACCATTCATGGAAACTATAGCTATATCAGTAGTACCGCCCCCGATGTCGACAATCATACGACCCCTTGCTTTTGTGATGTCCACTTCCGCACCAATCATAGCGGCGACCGGTTCCTGAATCAGATACACCTGTCTTGCACCGGCAATTCTGGCGGCGTCTACTACCGCACGGCTTTCAATGTCGGTTACAAATGCCGGTACACATATTATGATACGTGGCTTTATAAGCTGATGTCCGGAAATTTTTATAATAAACTCCCGTATCATACTTTTAGCGAGGTCATCATCTGAAATAACGCCGTCCGTTATGGGACGTGCTACATATATATAATCGGGATTTCTGCCAATCATTTCATAGGCGTCTCTGCCTACCGCTAAAACACGTTCAGTACGAGTATTGTAGGCTATAACAGACGGTTCATTCAGAACAACGCCTTTATTGCCCATACTTATTACTATATTTGAAGTTCCTAAATCTATACCGATATCATTATTTGACATTAATTATTTTCCTTTCTTTTATTTCAGAACATATTTTTAAGATTTGTATAACGTTCTCTTCCACGGACGTTATCAACCATTCTGTTTATGACATTTTCGTTACCTATTATAATGAGAAGTCTTTTAGCACGTGTAACAGCCGTATAGAGTAGATTTCTGTGATTAAGTACGTCAATACCGTCCTGTACTGGTATTATTACGGCTTCAAACTCACAGCCCTGACTTTTATGTACTGTCACAGCGTAGGCGAGTTCAATCTGTGTGAGCATTTCAAACGGATATTCAGCTATTCTTCCTTCAAAATCAATACAGACTGTTTTTTCCGAAAGATTTATATTTTTTATCCTGCCTATATCGCCATTGAAGATACCCTTACCGGTTTCGCCGTTTTTGTTCCATTCGATGTCATAATTGTTGATATTCTGCATGACTTTATCGCCGGTACGGAAAATTCCGGAAATACTTGTGTATTCCGTTTTAAGACCGTTCTGTGAGTTGATTTCATTCTGGAGTATTCTGTTTATTTCGTTAGTACCTAACATTCCCTTACGTGACGGTGCTAATATCTGAATGTCGTCAGCCGGTGAATAGCCATACGCCTTAGGAAGTCTTTCTTTCACGAGGTCAACAATAAGTCTGACTGCCGATTCATTTTCCGGACGTCTGAAAAAAAAGAAATCGCTGTCTTTACGTGACAAGTCAGGATATTCGCCATTGACTATCTTATGTGCATTGGTTATTATACAGCTTTTCTGCGACTGTCTGAATATTTCCTCAAGCCTTACGGTTTTTACTGCTTGTCCGCTGATGATGTCGTGGAGAAGATTTCCGGCACTGACTGATGGTAACTGGTCACTGTCGCCGGTTATTATGAGTTTACAGGAAGACTTCATAGCACGGAGCAGGGATTCAAAAAGAATGACGTCAACCATTGAAAACTCGTCTACTATTACGGCATCACAGTTAAGGGGATTTTTTTCATTACGTGAAAATTCGTTGCCGGTATCGGAACGGACTTCAAGAAGCCTGTGAATAGTTTTAGCATTATGACCTGTCATATCGGACAGACGTTTTGAAGCACGTCCGGTAGGGGCGGTAAGGAACACTTTCAGACCTCTTTTTTCCATGATTGATATTATGGCATTAAGAGTAGTAGTTTTTCCCGTTCCCGGACCGCCGGTAAGAATGAATATTTTTTCAGAAACGGCGGATTCTATAGCCTTACGTTGAAGAAATTCATATTTTATGTTGTTTCTTTTTTCCTCGTCATTGATAAAGAGTTCACAGTTTACCTGATTTTTTCCGGAAGTCATAGACAGTATTCTTTTATAGATATATTTTTCCGCCTCATAGTATTCCGGCAGTGAAATATATAATATATTCTCATGATGATATATGTAAAAATTCCGTGTACCTGTTACTTCGTCTTTTTCTGAGGCTTTTTTTATGATTTCCATAATATTTGTTTTATCGTCTTCGGAAAATATTTTAAGTTCCCTGAACATTACGGAAACGATAAAATCAAGCATCATACAGGAATGACCGTTACTTTCTGCATGACGGCGGAGTTCATGACAGATATAGGCAATAATACGTGAACTGAAATTTTTTTCTATACAGTCCAGCTCATCGGCAATAGTATCTGCTTTTCTGAAATCAAGTCTTATACTTCCGCTACATAGGATATACGGATTTTCTTTTATACTGTCAAGAGCTTCCGTGCCGTATTCAAGATATATTTTCATTACGTCACTGAAAGGAATGTCATATTTTTTCAGGAAAGATACAAGATTTTTTAAAGCGAAAGCATTTTTTATTTCCGCAAGAATATTATCGTATCTTTTCTTCGATATTTTCAGTTCAGCGAGACGTTCCGGTTCTTTTTCGAGAATTTCAAGTGTCTGGTCTCCGAAACGTTTTACTATTTTACCGGCAAGTTTTGCACCTATACCCTTTATCGCACCGGAAGCAAGATATTTTTCTATATTTATAGCTGTATCGGGTAATTTTTCCTCATAGGATTCAATCCTGAACTGTGTTCCGAATCT
>JAAVHK010000042.1 GCA_014799765.1 Ruminococcus sp. | reverse complement strand
GGAGTTCTTACGAAAAACGGTACTGAAGTACTTTTTGACGATAAATCAACACATTACATAAATGAAACTGATTGTCTTGACAGCCATTTTGACGTTTCATTATGGAAATACCGGTGTTTTCCGGCAGATTGTTTCTGTGGTGCGGTATTGTGTACTGATGGTGTGGAAATATCCCCCTTTACAGAAGAAGGACTGAAAAATTTTACAAGGGAATTTATAACAGGATATTCCGGTATGAGCAGTAAGGAAATAACAGAACATATCCTTTCATGGCTTCCGGAATGGACTGGTACAGATGATAAGACTATTGCATTTATGATTAACGGAGAATAATATGATTATGAATCATGAAAACAATGACAACAATAAAATAATTCTGCATGATATTACAGAACATGAACATCTTCTTGAAAAAGAAATAAGTCGTGGTGGTCAGAAAGCTATATTCCAGACTGACGATAATACTAATGCCGCAAATCTTGTTCTTGAAAATGACGACTTCCTTACATTACCGGAATACAGTAAACAGGAAATTGACCGCCGGAACAGACAGTTCAGACGACTGATTCTTCTTCCGATTCCCTCAAGAACAAATATAACTCTTCCTCTTGTTACGTTCACCGACGCCGTCGGTTATACTATGAAACTTATGGAAGATATGGATTCTTTTGAAAATATCTTTATACAAGAGGGTAAAAATTATACTAATCCGTGGTTTCAGCAGACATTTCCGGAAGATGACCCTATGGGTAAGAGTTTTGCCGGATATGTCGGAAGCGGTGGGGCAAGAAAAAGACTTCATGCATTTTACCTGTGTTCCTGTATACTGGCAAGACTTCACGCAAATGGTCTTGTATATTGCGACTTTTCGGACAAGAACGTATTTCTTACTAAAAATAATGCAGAATTCAATGATTACAGTGAACGTGATAACTACATCTTCACGGATTACGAAAATGACAATGTATGGCTTATTGATGCCGATAACCTGAATTATCAGTCAGTGGCAATAAAAAACGGATATTATACCCCGAATTATGGTGCACCGGAAGTTGTTGCTTCACAGGGGTGTACATTCTATTCTGACTGTTATGCATTTGCGGTATCTCTTTTCTGGAATCTCACATTAAACCACCCTTTCAAAGGTGAGGCTTATGACAACTGTGGGTTTGATGATTTTGACGAAGATGCAGACGAATTACTTAACAACGGGAAATTTTCATTTGTATGCGACGAAGAAGACGACAGTAATAAAGCCGGAAGTCCGTTTATTGATATGCTTCTGAATGATAAAATCATGAATACTTTTCGCCGGACTTTTTCAGCACGTGGTAAGAAAGAAATCAGGACAAGACCTTCTGTTATGGAATGGTCACAGGTCATCGCAGATTCACTTGATACGACAATTACCTGTACTGACTGCCGTATGCCGTTCTGTGAAAGCAAATTCGGTGCAGAGTGTCCATGGTGCGAACACGAAAACTCACTTGTAATTATTGAATCATATGTTTCTGAAAATATGGAAACCTGTACACATACAGGAAGTTTCAGGCGTGAAATAAGACAGGAAATACCTATAAATATTCCTTTACGTATCATGACAGGTGTCAGACACTCTTCACCTGATGATGTTGCTTTCAGAATGTCTGTACAAAACGGAATAACTACATTTTTTTCATTTAATCCGGATTATTCTTTTTCTGTTATTTCAACAGGTAAACTCATAGCCGGAAAATATGAAACAAACAAAAAATCTGTTGATATTCATTGCCGTAATATTCAGAGGGAAGAACATTATTATTTGAGGATAGGAATAAAAAATGAAATTGAATGAATTGAAATCAAGCAAGGACTACACTATGACAAGTGTTCCGTGCAGAATGATTAAACCGGTATCTGAACTGAATAAAATTAAAATAAATACCTGCTCTGTTTCAATGGAAAATGATTCAGTTTTTATTTTGGAAAATCCGGTTATACAAAGCAGAATAAGATTTGAAGTAACTGATATTTCACAGAAGCATATGCTTGCAGATTTTATTTTCCGTCGCTTTTCAAATCTCGCACAGATTATCAGAGTTTCAGACAGTAACAACGGTAACATGACAGATTTTTTTCTGCATATTGTTTTTTTTGTTCAGAAAGACTGGTTTCCGGAAATGTCAGTACTTATTAATGAAAAGGTCAATGAACAGCTTGAAAAAAAGAAGATTTCAATAGAAAATCTCATTGAACGCTTTTTACTTGACGACGGTGAAAATAAATTTCTTGCATATACAAACGGAAACTACCGGCAGGAACTTTATGCACTTGAACATCCGGAAGATACTGAGAGTGACAACAATGACGACTATGACGACGACGAAGAAGACAATACCGACAGTGAAAAAGCATTTTTCAATCTGTTATCTGACCAGAAAATAAAACTTTTCGGCAACGGAATAATAATGTATATCAGCAGAAAATCTGTCAGTCAGAATAATGCTATTCTTATTGCCGATAAAGTCGTATTCCGTGAAGCTAATCCGCCTTGTATGAAACTGGCTGTCTGTCACCTTGAATTTACAGACCAGAAAAAATATATCATACAGCAGACCGAAGCATTATTCAGGGATAACAGCGGTTATCTTAAACTATGGGAAGAATATACCAGCCGTGAGGGTGAAGCTCTTTTACAGACTGCACGTAATATCGGTGTACTTGAGTTCACAAGACATAACTATACAGAAAACGGTCAGCTTGTACTGTTGCTTGCACCTCAATGCCGTAACGCTATTGATTATATTTCAGCAGGCGATACATTGCTTTTCACTGAAAATATCCCTGAATATATAGATGACCCTATGATGACATGGGATGAATATAAGGAAATTTTCAATAATAATTCTAAGGGTAAGTCCAGAGGTAAGGGAGCAAATTTTTCTGTTATGCGTGTAGACACAAACAATTACACGATTTATGTTAAAACTGATGGTCTTATGTCAGAGAATAAAGCGGTTTTTTCCATATCAGGAGAATTACAGCAGATTATCCGCCGTGAACGTGTCAGACAGGTAATTTTCAAGGGCGAATGTGCATACCCCCAACTGGGATTACTTATTGAAGGCAAACTGAATAACAATACACTTGAACTGCGGAATCCTAAAAAAAAGGAAATTGTCCCGATAACTCCGTTTGTACAGCAGAAAATATTTTCTTCCCACCCACCTACAGATAATCAGAAAGAAGCCATACGTATTGCACTAAATACTCCGGATATTGCCCTTATACAAGGTCCGCCGGGAACTGGTAAGACTACTGTTATCAATGCAATTATTGAACGTATTAATGAACTGGAAGATAAATCGGGTGAAATAAAAGGACGTGTTCTTATTACCAGTACACAGCATGACGCTGTTACAAATCTTACAGAACGTATGAATCTCAACGGCATTCCTACACCAAAATTCGGACGTAAAAGCGGTGAAAGTTCACAGTATGGTGATGATAATATAATGCAGTGGTGCGAAGACGTAAAAAAGAAACTCGCCCTCAAATATCCGTATATCCGTGAAATTGAACGCCGACACACTCTTGATAAATGTTTTTTCATGTATCAGAATACGCCCTCTGAGGGAACTGCTGTAAGCTTTCTGCAATATGCAAAGACGGTCAATACGGATATTTCCCTGAATGAACAGATTGAACGCCTGATTGAAGAATTCAGAGGTACAGAAGAAAATTCTTCAGATGATGATATGATGATTATACTTCGCCGAATCCGTACAAGAAAGGAAAGTTTCCGAGATGACGGACCTGAATCCGCTATGAATGCATACAGCAGATTAAGGGATATTCCTGAATTTGCCGATTCCAACAGAAAAGTTCTTCTCATACTTAAAGAGGCGGTAAAGGCTGACAGGGAAAACGTATCTGACGAACTGCTTAAGTCTCTTAGAAAACTGAAACAAGAACTTATGGAATTATATATTCCTGAACCGAGATACCGTAAAGAACAGATGGATAACAGAATTGTTGAAATATATACCCGTCTTAAAGACAATGTTGTTTCTGTTGAGGACGAGGAACAGAAAATTATTTTTGATTTCTATAACGAACTTGATAATAATCAGTTGTCCGTGAAGTCGGCACTGAATAATTACAGTTATGCTTTTGGTGCAACATTACAGCAGAGTGTTTCAAAATCAGTGGTAAACGCAAAAACCGGCGGTCAGAAAGGTGTTTCGGTAATTTATGATACGGTTATTGTTGACGAGGCTGCAAGGGCAAATCCAGGTGACCTGCTCATACCTCTTTCACTTGCTTCAAAGAGAATAATTCTTGTCGGTGACCACAGACAGCTTCCGCATATGTATAAGGAAGAAATTTTCAGGGAACTCAATGACGACGACAAAATAGTAAATTCCGAAGATATAAGTAAAAGTATGTTCCAGCACCTGTGGGAAAAAGCTGTTGAACTTCAGAAACTTGACGGAATACAAAGAACTGTACGTCTTGACAGACAATACAGAACTCATCCGCTTCTTGGTCAGTTTGTAAGCAATGAATTTTATGCCCCGCATGGTGAAGAGTATCATTCTCCGCTTCCGGCTGAGATGTTCAGTCAGGAATTATATGACAGTCCGCTACGCTGGATTCATATGCCTTATACCTGCGGAAAAATGACGGATTCCGTCAGTAAGTCAAGACCTTGTGAGGCGAAATATATTGCCGATACTCTTCATAAATACATATGTTCTGAAAAGGGTAAAAATCTGACTTACGGAGTAATTACATTCTACAGTGCACAGGCTTCGCTTATCCGTAAAGAACTTAATGTATATCCGGAATGTAGTAATGTACGTGTGGGCAGTGCAGATGCATTTCAGGGTATGGAATTTGACGTTATTTTTCTTTCGGTAGTCCGGACGGCTGTTAAAGGTAAGCGGAGTTACGGTTTTTTGAAATCGCTTAACCGTTTGTGTGTTGCTTTCAGCAGACAGAAAAAACTGCTGATTATAGTAGGTGACGGCGATATGTTCAGCGGTGACAGACAATCTGATATTGCAGAAAAAGAAATTCCTTCAATGAAACATCTTTATGATATTTGTCAGAAAAAAGGGTGGGTAGTGAATTATGCAGAATCTCAAAGTAATCAGTAACTATATTAAAAATCGCAAATGTGAAAGTTTTTCGGAAAGATTTCCATATATCCGTGTAATGCGTGAAGAAGATTTTTTCTTTGAGTG
>JAAVHK010000041.1 GCA_014799765.1 Ruminococcus sp. | reverse complement strand
TATCATTTGTATTTTCAAGTATTATATCGGCAACTTCCCTGACAGATTCTTCCGCATTTGCCGGACATACTCCTAAATCCGCAAGCTGTATCATTTCCCTGTCGTTATCGAAATCGCCTATCGCTATGAATTTACAGTCATTCATTCCGGAAAGTTTTCTGTATTCAGCTATTGCAGAACCTTTACTTATATTATGCGGTAACATCTCTATAAAAATTTCCGAAGATTTTACAAAATCAACGTCAGTATAATTCTTTCCGGAAATTATTTCTTCCATAACCGGTATATCTTCCGGCGACATAGCAAACAGGACTTTTAACCAGCCGTCGTCAGAAATTTCCTGTAAATCGGCATATACAGGCGAGATTCCACACAGATTAGTATGATACTGCTGATAGTAATTATTACGGAATACATATGTTTTTTCTGTTTTGAGAATCTCTCCACCGGCTGACTGCATAGTTTCAAGAAGTTCAGCGGTTATTTTCCTTGCACTCTCCGGAAGATATTCAGCATACAGAATTTTTTCCGCCTGATAGTCGTAAATTATTCCGCCGTTATACATTATGACCGGTATACGCAAATCAAGTAATTTCCGATACTGTTCAAAAGATTCAAGCGTTCTGCCTGTCGAAACAGTGAATTTTCCGCCCAGTGATACGAATTTTTCTATTGCCTGACGGTCTTTTTCAGTTATTTTCTTTTCAGAGTTTAAAAGTGTTCCGTCCATATCGGACATGATGACTATTTCTGATATATCTTCAAACAAAATTCTCACCCCGTTTTTTCAAGTTTATCAAGAATTTTCCGGAAATAATCGGGTAATTCGCTTGTAAATTCCATGTATTCTTCAGTAGTCGGGTGTACGAAACCTATTTTACGTGCGTGCAGACACTGACCGTCAATATTTTTATAAGGCTTTCCGTAAACGTCGTCACCGAGTACAGCGTGTCCGATATACGAAAGATGTACTCTTATCTGGTGTGTACGTCCTGTTTCAAGACGTAATTTTACGTGAGCATATCCGGCATACTGTCTTATTACCGTATAGTGAGTGACTGCATGGCGTGAATTTTCCGTAGTGACACACATTTTTTTACGGTCTGTCTTGTGTCTGCCTATTGGTGCTTCGATAGTTCCGGAAGTTTCCCTGAAATATCCGCTTGCTATTGCTTCGTACTCCCGTGTGAAACTGTGTTCTTTTATCTGTTCCGCAAGTCTTATATGCGAACGGTCATTCTTTGCGACTATCAACAGACCGCTTGTATTTTTGTCTATACGGTGGACTATTCCTGGGCGGATAACTCCGTTTATTCCCGACAGGCTTTCACCACAGTGATACAGCAGGGCATTTACAAGTGTACCGTTATAATTTGCGTGTGCAGGATGTACTACCATTCCTTTAGGCTTATTCACTACCAATAAATCATTATCTTCATAGACTATTTCAAGCGGTATGTTTTCCGGTATGGCATCCATAATCTGCGGTTCTGGAATTTCAACCGTTATATTGTCGCCGGATTTCAGCTTATAATTCTTATTTACCGGTCTTCCGTTTACAAGAACTTTATTTTTTTCAATAAGTCCCTGTACCGCTGAACGTGTCATTTCACTGATATTCCCTGAAATAAATGTATCTATTCTTTTCCCGACATTTTCCGTATTGACATATATTTCCATACTTTCAGACATCTTTTTCTGCCTCCTGTCGTGATTTTTCTATTTTCGGGTCTACGAAAATACTGTAAATCAACAGAAGTACAAACGCAACCGTCACGCATATATCCGCAACGTTGAATATCGCAAAATCAAATAACTTAATCTCAAACATATCTACAACATAGCCCAGTCTGATACGGTCTATAAGATTTCCGATTCCTCCTGCTATGAAAAGTCCTACAGCTACATTCAGCAGTCTTGACCGCTTCAACGTCGCAAACATGAACACTATTCCGGCTACTATCACAAGTGATGTGAACCCCACAAGAAACCATCGCTTTCCTGCCATACTTCCGAATATCGCTCCCCTGTTTTCAAGATATGTCAGGTCTATTACCTTGAAATCCCCGAAGTGTATGAAATCCATACTCCCTTCCGGTTGAAGTACCTCAACTGCCCAGTTTTTTACTAACTGGTCTGCGACTACCAGTACGCCTATCATTACTACAAGAAAAACTGCCATTAAATTTCCCTTTCAACAAATACTGCCCGCCGACGTTCAGACAGCAGGCAGTATAACAGATAATTATACTTCAACAGCTATGACACATCTCTGACAGAGTGTCGGGTGTTCGTGACTTGTGCCGACGTACTTTGAATAGCACCAGCATCTTTCACATTTTTCGCCCTCTGCCTTTACAACTTCAAAGCTCGTTTCACCGTCTGTCTTTTCAACAGTAACGCCCGATACAATAAGTATCTCGGTAAGCTGTTCTGCAAGGGTATTATATTTTTCATAGTCGTCTCCGGAAGCGTGTATAACTATCTGTGCTTCCAGTGATTTTCCGATTGTCTTTGCGTTTCTTGCGTCTTCAAGAACTTTATTGACTGTCTCACGGGTTGAGTAAATGAAATTCCATTTTTCAACAAATTCGTTATCAAAAGCAATTCCGGACTTCTCCGGCATCTGATTAAGGAATACACTTTCTTTATCGTCGGCGGAAGAGTGTGGCATATATCCCCATATTTCCTCGGCAGTAAACGATATTATCGGTGCGGAAAGTCTTGCTATTGCACTCAGAATCTTATACATTGTAGTCTGTGCGGAACGTCGTTTTTCAGAATCTTCCTTTTCACAGTAAAGTCTGTCCTTGATTATGTCAAGATAGAAATTGGACATATCTATTACACAGAAATTATGAATCGCATGGAATGCTATATGGAAATCAAATGCGTTATAACCTTCGTTTACCTTGTCAATGAGTGCATCGAGTTTCATTATTGCCCACTTGTCAAGCTCCGTAAGTTTTTCGTATGATACACAGTCAGTATCCGGATTGAATCCTTTACCATTGCCGAGATTTCCTAAAATGAATCTCGCTGTATTTCTTATCTTCTTATAAGCGTCGGAAAGCTGACTTAAAATCGGTTTGGAAATTCTTATATCAGAATGATAGTCAGAAGACGCCACCCATAATCTTAATATATCCGCTCCGTACTGGTCAGTAATCTCGCTCGGGTCTATACCGTTTCCGAGTGACTTATGCATAGTTTTACCCTGACCGTCTACTACCCAGCCATGCGTACATACTGCTTTATACGGTGCTGTACCGTGATATACTACAGATGTCAGCAGTGACGACTGAAACCAACCTCTGTACTGGTCTGCACCCTCTAAGTACAAATCGGCAGGGAATCTCAAACCTTTATGCTGTTCCATTACTGCTGAGTGCGATACACCACTATCAAACCATACGTCCATTATGTCGTATTCTTTCGTGAACTCTCCGCAACCACATTCACATTTTATGCTCTCCGGTATGAACTCTTTTACATCTTTAGTCCACCATGCGTCAGAACCTTCAGCACGGAACAAATCAGAAATCGCTTTTATAGTATCGTCGTTTACAATCGGCTTGCCACAGTCCTTACAGTATACTATCGGTATCGGTACACCCCATGTTCTCTGACGTGATATACACCAGTCACTTCTGTCACGTACCATTCCTTTTATTCTGTCCTCACCCCATTCGGGAATCCACTGTACAGCCTCGATAGCTTTTATTGCTTCGTCCCTGAATCCGTTTACCGAACAGAACCACTGTTCAGTAGCACGGTATATTATAGGACTGTTACATCTCCAGCAGTGCGGATACTGGTGTACTATCTTCTGTATTGCAAGCAGTGCATTGAGTTCTTCGAGTTTCTTTGCGATAGCCTTGTTGGCTGTATCGGTGTCCATACCCTCAAATTCACCGGCTTCGGCTGTCTGTCTGCCCTTTGAATCGACACATACTATAATGCCTATATCGTCGTATTTCTTGCATACTTCAAAGTCCTCGACACCATAGCCGGGGGCAGTGTGTACACAGCCTGTACCGCTTTCGAGTGTTACGTGGTCTCCGACTATTACAGGGGAAAGTCTGTCGTATAACGGGTGCTTTGTCTTTATGCCCTCGAGTTCCGCACCTGTAAATATTCCCTGTGTTGTATATTCTGTAATTCCGGCTGTCTCCATAGTCGTTCTGACGAGTTCTTCCGCCATTACGTAATATTCTTCGCCGTTCTTCACGAGTGTATAATTATATTCAGGTCCGAGACATATTGCTAAGTTTCCTGGGATTGTCCATGTTGTAGTAGTCCATATTACAAAATATATCTTCGATATATCAAGACCCATTCCGCTGAAAATTCCCTTATCGTCAGTTACATTGAACTTTACATATATAGAGTGGCAAGGGTCATTTGAATACTCTATTTCTGCTTCTGCAAGTGCTGTGTTACAATCCGGACACCAGTAAACCGGCTTCAGACCTTTATACATATAGCCTTTCTTTGCCATTTCGCCGAATACTTCTATCTGACGTGCCTCAAATTCCGGCTTCAGTGTAAGATACGGGTCATCATAGTCGCCGAGTGTGCCAAGTCTTTTAAACTGTCTCATCTGATTTTCTACGTGTTTCATGGCAAAATCATGACAGTGTTTTCTTAACTCAACAGGCGGTATAGCTCCGTTTTCAACGCCGATAGCCTTCATGGCTTTCAGTTCTATCGGTAAGCCGTGTGTGTCCCAGCCCGGAACATACGGCGAACAATAACCACTCATATTTTTATATTTTACTATTATATCCTTGAGTGTCTTGTTGAGTGCCGTTCCCAGATGGATTTCACCGTTTGCATAGGGCGGACCGTCGTGCAGAATGTATGTTGGTCTGTCCTGATTCTTTTCAATCATTTTATAGTAAAGTCTGTCATTTTCCCATTTTTCAACCATTGCCGGTTCTCTTTTCGGAAGATTAGCACGCATAGGGAAATCTGTTTTAGGAAGATTCAAAGTAGTATTATAATCCAGTGACATTGTTTTTCCTTAATTTTTCACTTGTGTGAAAAATTCTCCTTTCATTATATTTTTTATTGTTTTCTGATAATTATTCCTCTTCTTCTATT
>JAAVHK010000040.1 GCA_014799765.1 Ruminococcus sp. | reverse complement strand
TAAAGGGTAATTTCGATGACTGTCAGAACGGTGTTAAGGCTATTTTCACGGACAATGAAGTAAAAAGTCTTCTCGACGAAAAAGGCATGATGTTTTCAAGTGCGAACTCGATAAACTGGGGCAGACTTTTACCGCAGATAGTTTATTATGTTTCGACTTATGCGGAACTCGTCAGGGACGGTGAAATAGAATCGGGAGAGAAGATAAATATAGTTGTTCCGACAGGAAATTTCGGAAATATTCTCGCCGGATACTACGCTAAACATATGGGAATACCTGTAAATAAGCTGATATGTGCCTCTAATATAAACAACGTCCTTACGGATTTCATAAATACAGGCGTTTACGACAGAAACAGAAAGTTTTATGCGACTGTTTCGCCGTCAATGGATATTCTGATTTCAAGTAATCTAGAAAGACTACTTTACATTCTCACCGACGGCAACGACGAATTAATTAAAGAATGGTTCGGAAAACTCGCCACAGAGGGAAAATATGAAGTCACTGACGATATAAAAGCTAAAATAAAAGAAGAATTTTTTGCCGGTTGTTGCGACGATACGCAGACTAAACAGACTATTCATGAAATATATGAAAAGTACTCGTATACCTGCGATACACATACGGCGGTTGCGGTAAAAGTGTATAACGATTACAAGGCACAGACAGGCGATACAACAAAGACAGTCATTGCATCTACGGCAAGTCCATATAAATTCAGTAAGGCAGTATTGGAAGCCGTTCAGAATGGTGAATCTGACCTTGACGAATATGACATGATAGAAAAACTCGCTGAACTTTCAAAAATGCCTGTACCGTCGGCACTCGCTGACTTAAGAAACAAGCCGGAAAGATTCAACGATGTAATCGACAAGACGGAACAGAAAAAATACGTCCTCGAAAAGTTAGGTATCTGATGAGCTTATGGACAATAGCTGATTTGCATTTATGTCAGGGAAATCCTGAAAAAACAATGTCAGTTTTCAGAGGCTGGAATAACTATCAGGAACTTATTAAGAAAAACTGGTCTGAACTGGTAAAGCCGGAAGATACTGTAGTAATTGCCGGTGATATTTCATGGGGAATGTCGCTACAGGAATCGGCGGAAGATTTTCATTTCCTTGAGAATCTCACAGGACAGAAAATTATTATAAAAGGCAATCACGATTACTGGTGGTCTACCAGAAAGAAAATGGAAGATTTTCTTACGGCGGAGGGTTGCGGAAGTATCAGTATTCTGCATAATAACCACTACCGCTATGAAAATTACGGAATATGCGGAACTCGTGGATGGGTGAGTATTCACGGCGAAACACAGGACGAAAAAGTACTTAAACGTGAGGTGCAGAGGCTTGAAACGTCGATAAAATCAGCTCTTGCGGAGAATCTCATACCGATAGTTTTTCTGCATTATCCGCCCGTTTTCGCAACAAATTTCAATTATGATATACTTGATGTATTATATCGTTACGATATAAAGGACTGTTATTACGGACATATCCACGGAAAGTCAGCACACGAACTATGCATTAAAAATACTTATGACGGTATAAATTTCCACCTTATATCAGGTGATTATTTACAGTTTGTTCCGGAAAAAATTGTATAAAATTGTGCATATCATAGAACTGTCCGGAATATATGGAAAAATTTTTCATATTGTGGTATAATATATTGAGTGTATGCTATAAATTAAACGGAGGTTATAAAAATCATGAGTTTAAAATCATCAACAAAAACAGATGTAAACACTACTGAATTAGTTATCAGCATTGACGCTGAAAAATTTGAAAACGCTGTTGAAAGAGAATACCAGCGTCAGAAGAAAAATATTCAGATAAAGGGCTTCAGAAGAGGTCATGTTTCACGCAAACTCGCTGAAAAGCAGTTCGGTGAGGGTGCATTTTACGAGGGTGCAATAAATGCCCTTGTTGGTCCGGAAATTGATTCCGCTGTAACAGGTCTTGAACTTACACTCGTTGACAGACCGTCTGTAGAAATAACATCTGTTGACAAGGAAACAGGTGTTGAACTGAAAGCAATCTGCATTACTAAGCCGGAAATCGAAATTTCAGGCTATAAGGGTATGAAAGCTACCAAGACTGTAAAGGAAATCACTGACGAAGACATAGACAAGCAGATTTCAATGATTAGAAAGAAAAATGCACGTATAGTTTCTGTTGACGACAGACCGGCACAGATTGGTGACGAAGTTACAATAGATTTTGAAGGATTTTTCGGCGAAGAAGCATTTGAAGGCGGTAAGGGCGAAGACCATCCGTTAGTACTCGGAAGCGGTCAGTTTATCCCTGGTTTTGAAGACCAGATTGTAGGACATAGTATCGGTGAGGAATTTGATGTTGTTGTTACATTCCCTACTGATTACCAGATGGAAGAATACGCCGGAAAAGAAGCTGTATTCAAGACAAAGTTAAAGGCTATCAGCTATGAGGAACTCCCTGAAATAAATGATGACCTCATTAAAGACGCTACAGAATTTGATACTGTTGAGGAATACAGAAACGACATAAGAACAAAACTCGAAGACGCTGCTAAAAATCAGGCAGATGCCGATTTTGAAACAGAACTTATGAACGCTCTTATTGAAAAGATTGATACACCTATCCCGAACTGTATGTTTGAACAGAGAATAGATGTTATAGTACGTGCTTTTGAACAGCAGTTAAAACAGCAGGGTATGGATATAAAGTTATACTTCCAGTATACCGGAATGACTATGGAGAGCTTCAGGGAATCCTACAGGGAAAGAGCAGTAAATGAAGTTAAACTCCGTCTTGCACTCGAAAAGATTGTTGAAATCGAAAACATCGAAGTTACAGAGGAAGAAATAAATGACGGTCTCAAAGACGTTGCAGCCGCTAACCGTGTTGACGTTGAGACTATCAAGAGATTCATTCCTTACAATGATTATTTAATGGATTTAAAGGTACAGAAAGTAATTGACCTTATAAAAGAAACAGCAGTTTCCGAAGAAACTTCCGAATCCGCTGAATAATAAATAAAAAAATATAAAAAATGCTGTTCCGTGGGATAGCGGAACAGCACCGTTTGCAGAAAGGGCGATGAATAATGAGTAGTTTAGTACCTTATGTTGTTGAACAGACAAGCCGTGGTGAACGTTCATACGATATATTCTCACGTCTTCTCAATGACAGGATTATTATGCTTTCAGACCAGGTAAACGACGCTACAGCCAGTCTTGTTGTGGCACAGCTTCTTTACCTTGAAAGTCAGGACGGTGAAAAGGATATTTCACTTTATATCAACAGTCCTGGCGGTTCTATTACTTCCGGAATGGCAATCTATGACACAATGAACTATATCAAGTGTGATGTTTCTACTATCTGTATCGGTATGGCGGCATCAATGGGAGCATTTCTGCTTTCTTCGGGTGCAAAGGGTAAAAGATTTGCACTTCCTAACAGTGAGATTATGATTCATCAGCCACTTATCTCAGGCGGACTTTCCGGACAGTGTACCGATATAAAGATTCATTCCGACCACCTTATAAGAACACGTCAGAAAATGAATGAAATACTTGCACTCAATACAGGCAAGCCTGTTGAACAGATTCAGATTGATACTGAACGTGACAATTATATGTACGCTAAAGAGGCTATGGAATACGGTCTTATAGATAAGGTCATTGAAAAAAGGTAAATTGTAAATGTATCAGCTTTTAAAGTTATCGAAAAAGGGGAGGTTGAATAATGGCATCAAGTTTTAAATCATGTAATTTCTGTGGCAAGGGTGAAAACAGGGTACAGAGTATGCTTTCGGCAGGCAATGCCAATATCTGTGACGAATGTGTAACTTACTGTTATGAAATGCTATATGGTCCGGCAATGACAAAAGCTAAGAAGAAAGCCTCGAAAACTGAGGATAATTCAGAAATAAGGCTTATGAGACCTATGGAAATAAAAATGTTTCTTGACGAATATGTAATAGGTCAGGAAGATGCTAAAATTTCGCTTGCCGTTGCGGTATACAATCACTATAAACGAATCCTTAACCAGTCGGAAAAGGATTCCGGCAGTAATGATGATATTGAACTCCAGAAAAGCAATGTACTTTTATTAGGACCTACCGGTGTCGGAAAAACTTTTCTTGCACAGACTCTCGCCAGAATGTTGAATGTACCGTTTGCCATTGCGGACGCTACAACCATAACCGAAGCCGGTTATGTCGGCGACGATGTTGAAAACGTTCTTTTAAGACTTATTCAGGCAGCCGACTATGATATAAAATCCGCTGAAAAGGGTATTATATATATCGACGAAATAGACAAAATAGCCCGTAAATCTGAAAATACGTCTCTTACACGTGACGTAAGCGGTGAGGGTGTACAGCAGGCACTTCTTAAAATCATAGAGGGTACTGTTTCAAACGTTCCGCCACAGGGTGGCAGAAAACATCCTAATCAGGAAGCACTTCAGATTAATACAAAGAATATTCTGTTTATATGCGGTGGAGCTTTCGACGGTCTTGAAAAACAGATACAGGCACGTATAGGCAAATCTACAATAGGTTTCGGCGGTGAAATCCGTTCAACGCTTGAAAAGAAAGAAAACATATTCAAGGAAGTTGTACCGAAAGACTTGGTTAAATTCGGTATGGTGCCGGAATTTATCGGAAGACTTCCGGTTATATCGGTACTTGAGGAACTTGACGAAAATTCCCTTGTAAGAATACTCACAGAGCCGAAAAATGCACTTGTAAAGCAGTATAAGAGACTTTTTGAGTATGACGACGTGGAACTTGAAATACAGGATTCCGCACTTATTGAAATTGCTAAAAAGGCAATCTCACAGAAAACAGGTGCGAGAGGTCTGAGGGCAATTCTTGAAAATGTTTTAATGAAAGCTATGTATACAGTGCCGTCGGACGGCAGTATAGCAAAAGTAACTGTTACTCCCGAAAGCGTTACAGGTGAGGCACAGCCCATACTGACAAACAGACGGAATAAACCGGTTAATATTGCGGATATAGCATAAAAAAACAGGACACTTGAAAAAGTGTCCTGTTTTTGTTCATAGTTGATTAACAGCCACAACCGCAACCGTTGTTGTTGCAACCGCAGTCGTTGTTGTTGTTGTTGTTACCGCAACCACCGCAGAAGATGAGGAAGAGAATTACGAGAAGTACGAGGCACCAGCAGTTATTGCCTTCAAAACATGAGTTACACATAAAAAACAACTCCTTATAGGATTTTATTTAAAGCGTTTTGTTTCGCTT
>JAAVHK010000039.1 GCA_014799765.1 Ruminococcus sp. | reverse complement strand
AAATGTAAACATTGTTCGGTCAATAACATTACCGCCGTTGTTCATCCCTATAAGCAGATTAAAAAAGAAATGCGGCAGCTGTATGACATGGGTATCCGCATCCTGTTTTTCTGTGGCGGAGAAACCTTTTTGTGGAAGGATGGAGAAAAGTCCTTACGGGATTTGGTAATAGAAGCGAAAAAAATGGGATTCCTGATTGTAAATGTGGTTACCAACGGCACATTCCCCATTGATTTGCCCGAAGCCAATCTGATTCTGTTAAGTCTGGACGGCAATCGTCTGCAGCATAACAAAATACGGGGCGATACCTATGATACCATTATGGAGAATATTCAAAATGCCACTTCGGATAATATCTGCTTTTATATGGCAATTAATCAGATTAATAAAAGCGGAATCAAGGATGTATGCATGAAGGCAAAGAATCTGCCCAATGTCCGTGCGGTTTCCTTTAATTTCCATACTCCTTATCCCGATACCACGGAGCTTTCATTAAGCCCCAGGGAAAAAGCCGTTTGTTGTAATGTGATTGCAAGGATGATAAACGAGGGTGCGCCGGTCTTTAATCTGAAAAGCGCCTTTCCTTACCTGATCAGGAACAGTTTTCCTACGCCCTGTCATCAGTGTGTGGTAATGGAGAACGGTAAGTTAAGCACCTGCGGGCGGTGTATTGAGGTAGATGGCTTATGTGAAAAATGCGGCTATTTCTTTGTGGCTGAATATACTCTTTTATTCCGTGGTAACATTAAAATAATTCTGGAAATGCTGATGACGTATTTAAAATACATATAGGAGAACTATGAGCACAATTACAAATTTAACCAGAATGTGGCTGACACGTTCCACAAAGCCATTTATCTTTACAAATGAATTTGACTGGAAACTTTCCTTTGAGGAATGCCGGAATCTGGGTTTATATGTTCATATTCCTTTTTGCAGCAGTATTTGTAATTTTTGTCCCTATTGTAAGGTTGTTTATTCCGAAGAGGTTTGCAATCGGTATATAGATGCATTGATAAAAGAAATCCACATGGTGGGAAGTCAGATAAAGGGCAGGAAAGAGGTTACCAGTCTGTACTTCGGGGGCGGGACGCCTGCTCTTGCCGCAGGACGGATGAAAGAAATCATTGAAGCGATTCAGGAACATTTTATAATAACGGAAGGCATAGGCGTAGAGCTGCATCCGGATAATGTGAATGTTTCTCTTTTACAGACTTTAAAGGATGCAGGCGTGACTAAAATCAGCATCGGAATCCAGTCCTTCGGGGAAAAACATCAGGTGGTTTTAGGGCGTAAAAATGTAGATATTTCTGCCATAAACAATGCTTTAAAGGAAGTCTCTTTTGAAACCGTTTCCATGGATTTTATCTTTGCGCTGCCGGGACAGACCTTTGAAGACTTAAAGGCAGACATCGATACTGCTTTTACAAATGGGGCAAATCATATCGCTATTTATCCCTTTATTGATTTTACATTTACGGAAAGTCCTGTTCAGGCCATGGCAAAACGGGAAAAGCGGAAGCTGCTGGATGCTATTACCGATTATTGTCTGGATAAAGGTTATATCCGCGATTCTATCTGGACCTTTTCCAAGGGAGAAAATCTCCGGTATTCTTCCATGACCAGAGATAACTTTCTTGGCTTCGGCTGTTCCGCGACTACCCTTTTACAGGAACAATTCAAGATTAATACCTTTTCCGTGGAAGAATATTGCGGGCGGATTGATGAGGGATTGCTTCCCACATCCCTGACCATTCGTTTTTCTTTACGCCAGAGAATGGTGTATTATTTATTCTGGACTGCTTACAGTACGAAAGTGGACCCGGTTGATTTTGAGGAATTTTTTGNAGTGCCTTTAAAGAAAATGTATGGCTTTGAGTTTTGGCTTGCTAAGTGTCTGGGATTTCTTAAAGAGNAAAAGGGCATTTATCATATGACATTAAAGGGGGCATTCTATTATCATTACTATGAAAATTTCTATACCTTGTCTTATATAGATAAAATGTGGGGGCTTATGCGGAAAGAGGCATTTCCGAAGGGAATGGAGCTATAANANANGAAAAAATAGCACTTTTACAATAGAATATGTCATTTCTTTGCGTTTACTTTGTGGCAGCGATGGTAATGATGTAAAGGCATTACTGAATTATAGACCAGAGAGATAGTCGGAAGTGGATAAAATTCATATCATCCAAATCTATATTATATCATAAATTGAGCGTAACACCACAAAATCCTACGCAAACTATCAAAAACAGGTACTGAAAAAATCTTTTTACTCGTTTTTTGTCCGAAAAGGGGAAAAACAGGTGCAAATGAGATTTTCAGTACCTGTTTTTGATGGTTTGTGTAGGAAAATCATGAACTATGGTTGAATTCTGTTATAATTGTTCAGAATTAGGGAAACCAGAACGTAGACGACGTAATGGTAAGCAGGATGAACCAGTAAAAGAACAGGAGGACAAATCCATGGACCGTATATTCTTAAAACCCGACATAGAAGAGATATGCACAGCAGCCAAAAAAGCCATCACTGACACAAAGGACTGCATAGCCGACATCAAACAGACAGCTGCAGACATCAGAGCCGCGGCCGGAAGCGTGCCTGCGGAAGCCAAAACAGGCGACCTTGCAGGCACGGCGGGAAGCCTTCCCGGAAAGCTTGAAAAAGACAATTACGACATCACAAAGCAGAAGCTTACCGCATGCCATGAAAAAGCCTGTTCCATCATTCCTGCCTTTGACAGCCAGTATGCCGGGGAAATGCAGGGGATCACGGCAGCCACAGAAAATATCAAAAAAGTCATAGAAGAACTGCAGGAATTCATGCTCGAGACTCCCCTGACCACACCTAAGAACGAATTTGCCGCACTTTTAAAGGCAAAAGAGACCCAATGGAAAAAGACCCTTGAAAGCGTGGAAGCCGCCCTGGATGAGGTCCTGGCCAACGTAAAAGGAGCCGAGAAGATCAGCACCATATTCAGCTATGACCCGGTAAACCTAAGCACCGGCAACTTCATCTATGACAAAGAAGACCTGAAGATAAACGGGAGCACCCCCTTTATCTTCCGCCGCTTCTACAACTCAAGGAACCGCTACGCCGGCACCCTGGGAAGCGACTGGAACCACAACTATGAAATATCCTTATCCTTTAAGAAAAGCTCCCTCTCCGGGGAAGAAGAGATAACCATCCTTCTGGAAGACGGGAAAGAAGAAACCTTCCTCCCCGTGGAAAAAGGGACCTACACCCCCGGGAACCAGAGCCTTTCCATTTTGAAAAAAACAGAAGAAGGCTACAGCTATACGACCCTCCCGGGGGATATATACCTCTTTGACGAAAACGGCAGATACCTGCGCCGTGAGGACAGCAACGGTCAGGGCTTTACCCTGGTCTATGAAGACGGTACAAAAACCGCAGAAGGAGCACGCCCCATCCGCATACAGAAAGACACAGGGGAATACTTTGCCCTTTCCTATGATGAAGAAGGATACTTAAAGACCGTGGCCGACCATACAGGAAGGACCTTTACCTACGAGATCAGGGACGGCCGCCTCATGGGAGCAGTGCGCCCTGACGGCGGGGCCTTTGCCTATGCCTATGACGGCAACGGTAAGCTGTCAGCCGTGACAAACCCCAGGGGGATCACNACCGTGGAAAACGAATTCGATGAAGACCACCGGACCACCCTCCAGAAATTCCCTGACGGCACCACCATGTCCTATGAATACGACGACGANAAAAAGACNGTGACCNTGACNGANNGGAACGGNNCNAAGACCATCCACATCCATGACGGACAGTACCGCAATGTAAAGAACATCTANCCCGACGGGGAAGAAAGCTTTGCCTACAACTCAAGAAACCAGAAAGTAAAGATCACGGACAAGCTGGGCAANGAGACCCGCCTAAGCTATGACAACCGNGGCAACCTGACAGGCATCATCAACCCCTTAGGAACAAAACTCTCCATTACCTATGAGGCCCATAACAGACCCACCAACATCANCCTGAACGGAAAAGAAAAACAGAAGAACACCTTTGACGGAAAAGGAAACCTCTTAGAGACAAAAGACGCCCTGGGAAGGAAGACCTGCTTNTCCTACAATGAAAAAGGCCTNCCGGANANCATCCTCCAGCCCGATGGCAGTGCTGTCCGCNTNACCTATGATAAAAAAGGAAACATAGAGACCGTGACCGACGCCATGGGAGGAACGACCCGCTATGACTATGACGCCTTAAACCGCGTCATAAAAGTAACAGACCCTGAAGGCAGCACCGTAAACCTNTCCTATGATAAAGCCGGAAACATCAGCGCCTTTACCAATGCNGAAGGAAACGTGCGTACCTATGAATACAATGAAAGCGGGAAAGTGACAAAGATCACGGACTTTGACGGAAGCACCGTACAGAGGACATAC
Source organism: Ruminococcus sp. (assembly GCA_014799765.1). Taxonomy (GTDB): domain Bacteria; phylum Bacillota; class Clostridia; order Oscillospirales; family Ruminococcaceae; genus Ruminococcus. Next base: position 2,489 of record JAAVHK010000039.1, on the reverse strand, counting down.
AACGTCTTAAACAAACCCGAGACCGTTACCGACCAGCTGGGAAGGACCACAAGGCTCCAGTACGACGCCATGTGGAACCTGGCCCGCATCACTGCTCCGGACGGGGCAAAGACCACCTACCTCTACAANGAGAACAACCGCCTGACCCGCATAAAGGACGCCATGGGTAACACGGTCCGCTACACCTATGACGGGAACGGGAACTGCCTAAGCCGTGAAGACCAGGAAGGAAACCTTACCCGGTTTACTTATGATGCCGCCGGCCGCCTGATCCATGCAGAAGGCCCGGAAGGGGCGGAAATGACCTATACCTATGACGAAGAAGGACATGTCATAAAAGCAGAAGACGCCATGGGGAACACCGTACATATGGAATACGACGAAGCGGGCCAGCTCATAAAAGAAACAAACCCCATGGGGGATGTGCGCCTTTATACATACACTGCCCTTGGAAAAGCAGAAAGCATAACGGATGAAGCAGGACGGAAGACCACCTATGCCTACTTCCCCGGCGGGCAGGTAAAAGAAGCAGTCTATCCGGACGGGACAAAAGAAGCCTATACCTATGATGCAGGGGGAAAAGTAAAGACCCATACAGACAGGAACGGTTTTACCAGCCGTTATGCCTATGACAGTCTTGGCCGCATCATAAAGACGGAAGGAGAAAGCGGGGAAAGAAAGGAATATACCTATGATGCATTAGGCAACGTGACCGGTGTGACAGATGNCTGTGGAAACACNACCCGCTATGAATACACCCTGACGGGNCAGCTTGCAAAGGTCATNGACGCCCTTGGGAATGAGACGGAATACTCCTATGACTTAAGNGACCGCCTGACCGAGATCCGCCAGTACGGGGAGNCAGACGGGGAAAANGGAATGGATGCGGAACTTATGGAGGCACAGAACCGGAACAGACAGAACNNCNCCTGCCATGTGACCCGCTACCAGAGGAATGCCCTGGGGCAGGTGGAGACCATTACGGATGCCCTTGGAAATACCGAACACTATACCTATGACAAAAAAGGACAGCTCTTAGAGAANCTTGATAAGGAAGGNTACCTTACAAAGTACGGCTATACNGCCCAGGGAGANGTANACCATGTCACATATGCGGACGGACGGGAAGTNAAGCTCTCCTACAACCCCTTGAGACAGCTNGAGGAAATGGAAGACTGGCTGGGAATCACGAGGATAGAGAACGACCCCATGGGAAGGGCGTTAAAAGTANAGTANCCTGACGGGAAGGAAGTCTCCTACACCTATGGAAAANGAGGNGAAAGGACCTCCGTTACCTATCCTGACGNAAGGACGGCATCCTANCTCTANGACAGCAGCNTAAGGCTTGCAGGNTTAAAAGACGGGGAAGACACCATNGCCTATGAATANGATGAAAGGGGAAGNCTNTCCCGCAAGACATTCCCTAATGGAATGGAGACCTCCTATGCCTATGACATAAAGGGGCAGCTTATGGAACTGACCCACAGGGATAAAGAAGGCATCCTTGACCGCTATGTCTACGGCTATGACCTCATGGGNAACAAGACATCCATAGAAAAACAGAGAAGGGGACTGCCTGAAGAAAGCGGGGCATATGCTTATGAGTATGACGCCATGGGAAGGCTTGCAGGGGTAAGCAGGGACGGACAGCCTTTGAGGACCTACGAATACGANGCCTTCGGAAACAGGAGCCTCCTTAAGGAAGGGAGCAGGGAGACGGCATATGNCTACAATGCCATGAACCAGCTCATACAGAANACAGATGTCATGAATGAGGAGACTTATGCATATGATAAAAGGGGGAACTTAAGCCTCATCCTGGAGAACGGGGACATAAAGAANCGCTACCTGTATGGTGCCCTGAACCGCTTAGAGCAGGCAGTAAACGGAAAAGGGGAAGCGGCAGCNTATGAATACAACGGACTGGGACACCGGGTGGGGAAGGCATCCGGAGCCATGGANGGAATGGCAGGGATGCAGGATAAAGCCGGTGGTGCTATACTAAANGGGACAGACGTGATGGACCCGTTAAGCAGGCTGAANGAGCAGNCNATCNGCCCGGAAACAAGGATAGAATACACCATAGACCTGACAAGGCAGTACCATAACCTCTTACAGAANGAAGAGGGAGGGAACACCCAGAGCTANCTGTGGGATGGAAACGTGGCAGGNATGCGNGAAGATACGGGNAATGAAGCCCGNTATTATCTCCAGGACGAGCTGGGAAGCCCTATCCGTCTGATGGATCAGAANGGGGAACTGGCGGAAAGCTACGGGTATGATGANTTTGGACAGGAGCTGTATGGAANCAGAGGAAGGGACTGCCGGAANGAGCATGANAGGAAGCATCCAGCCCTTNGGCTATACAGGCTACCAGTATGATANAACAGCAGGGACATACTATGCCCAGGCGAGGGAATACCGTGCAGAGCTGGGAAGGTTTGCGGCAGTGGATACCATCAAGGGATTTGTATCGGCGCCGTATACTT